>JAUSHG010000085.1 GCA_030648695.1 bacterium
AAATCCCCACGCAAGGAGTTGCGCGGAAGAGCCATAGCGGAGAATTATTGCGGTTGTAAACAAGCCCAACGTCCACCCGAAGAAGAAGAGATTGAGCGCCAACGGAATGAGCGCAAACCCGAACATAAACAGATTGAAGTGATAAAAAAGAAGCGCCAGTACAAACAGCACGAATGCGACAAGGAGCAATCGTACGAATCCCAGGAGTGCGGTAGCACCGATAAATTCAGAAACGCGGAGTGGCGTCACGAAAATATTAAGGAGATTCTTCTCCCAGATTTCCTCAAGAAACGCGATGGAAATCGCCTTCTGCGACTGATTCAGCAAATCCCAGAAAATAATCGCGCCGAGCAGGAAGGTTACTGCGTTAAACCCCTCAATATTGAGCTTGTCTATATAGAGGGAGAGAAAACCCCAGACCAAAACCTCCATCACGGGCCAGTAGAACAGGTCCATGATACGTGGAACACTCCTCTTGTAGAGATAGAGGTGGCGATACAACAGAGCTTTAATACGATGCCAACGCATAAATAAAATGTTCAATTATCAATTTACAATTTTCAATCAAATCTCAATGATTCAATACGGACATTGAAAATTTATTCCTTAGAAATTGATTGATAATTGATTATTGAAAATTGATAATTACGACGTGCTTTCCGTTCCTCTTGCAATAGCAAGAAACACGTCGTTAAGGTCTTCATGCCCATATTTCTTAACCAGTTCCGCCGGAGTGCCTTCATCTTTAAGCTTGCCGTTTTGGATAAAAATAACACGGTCGCAGAGCTCTTCCACCTCCTGCATGTTGTGCGAGGTATACAGTATGGTAACACCGCGCTCCGTCTGTATGCGCTTGAGGAGCGCCCGTGTGCGGTCTGCAATATCGGGGTCAAGCGAGGCAGTCGGCTCGTCCAACAGCAGAAGTTTCGGGTCGTTTAAAAGAGCTTTGGTGAGATTGAGGCGGGTGAGCTGTCCGGTAGAAAGTGATGAAGTCATTTTGTGCATAAAATCGCGGATACCGAAGAAGTCGGAGAGTTCATCTATTTTCCCCGGAATATCTTCCACACCGTACAGCCGCGCGAAGGTGTAGAGGTTTTCCGAGACCTTCAGGTTCCCCGGGAGAGAAACGTAGGGTGAAGAAAAGTTGAGCTTTTGCAAAATATCCTCGCGATGGTCGCGCATTTCTCTTCCGAAAATATGAATCGCTCCGCTGTCGGGAGTGATGAGGTCAAGGAGCATCTGAATGGTCGTGGTCTTGCCCGCGCCGTTTGGCCCGAGCAAACCCGTAATACTGCCGGTTGCAACCGTGAACGACAAATCATCAACAGCTCTTACGTTGCCGAAGGATTTGACCAAATGTGAAACTGAAATCGCAGGTTCTGCCATATGTAATCCTCTTTCCTCTCCCCCGATCTTCGGGGGAGATTGAGAGGGGGTTACAAATTACGCTTTCTTCTTTTTCTGTCTTCGGGCTGATTCCACCAGCCACGAACTGGACTGTACCTTGCCGCCTTTCCCGATGCCAAACACCATACGAATGCCGAGCTCTTGGCACAGCACCTGTTCAGGGTTGAGGGAGGAGCTTTTTGTATGTGCGTCTTTTTTATCGCGGTCACCGCCGTTTGCAAAAATATCGGGCTTGAGTTTCCGGAGTTCACGGCATACACTCCGGTCAGGGTCGTTTCTCGTGTGCTTGGAAAGCACTACACGGTTCACCGCTCGCAGACCCTCAATGACTTCCTTGCGTTCCTGCTCCGGCATAAATGCGTACCCCTTTTTCATTCGGAGCCAGTTATCATTATTGAGAATCACCACAAGCTCATCCCCCAGTTCTTTTGCCGCCTCAAACAAGCGCACATGGCCGATGTGCAGCGGAGCAAACCCGCCCGAGACCGCCACGACTGTTTTTGCACCTTTCCGTTTCATTAAGTTTCCCATCATACCCATTAAACCCCACTTTGACCACTGCGGTTACGAACTTGCTTTCTGCAAAAGATTCTTCAATGTATCCAGAGGCAACCCAAGTACGCTCTCTATTGTTCCTTCAATACGCAAATAAGGCAAAATCAGCGGGGATTGCGGAGTAAATCCTCCTGCGTATTTATACATGATTCCCAGATTCAAAAACGTTTCAATCACGTCCTGCGGAATGGTCTTGAAATACACCTTTGAAATCTCCCGCTCGGTAAGCGATGCCCCTGTTTCGGTGTTGGTTACGGTAATGCCGTTGACGCACTCTGCCGGAAATTCGCTTCCGGAGAATGTCTGAAGGTAGCGCCGTGCTTCTTCCAAATCCCGCGGCTTCTCGCGCAATTCCCCATTCCAGACAATCACCTGGTCGGCGGTAATGAGCAGTGCCGGCTCTGTGATTCTCGGCAGAAGCGCTTGCGCCTTTGCCTCTGCGAGGAGAAGCGGGAGTTCGTAATAATCATCATGCCGAATCGCTTTTTCATCAATGTCGGATACGAGTACGTCAAACTCATATCCCGCATCTGCGAGAACCGAGCGCCTGTTCTCCGATTGCGAACCCAAAATAATTTTCATACCCTTAAATCAGCAAGGTTACCGTTGAGAAAAATGGGCTGCATTCCGAGCACTTCTTCGTACACCGGAAGTTGTTGCGTAACCGGATTAAGCACAAAGATGGGCTTCTTATAGTGAAACGCTAGTGCCATCTCCATCAGCACATTGCCGCCAATGTATCCTCCCATCCCGTTCTTTTCCAGATTGAGTACCAATATGGCATCACCCTCAAGTATTTTCTCAAAATGCTCCTCCATGAGCTTGGTCTTTCGGCTCCAATCGTCAGCATTCGTGTACCATGTTTTGTAAGCCGACACGTCAAAGTTACCGCTTTGCTTCATGCGGTATGCGGTGTTCGGGATAAGCACCCGAAAACCTCTCTGCGTAAGCGCCTCCTCCGCTTCAAGCGCCTGCCGATAAAACGAGGCACTGCAACAAATCGTAATGGTTTTCTGCTTCATACTTCGATAAATCCAAATCTACGTCGTTATTCTGATGTTCTCAAGAACATTAGAATGACGTAATGGTATTTTTATTCTTCGCCGAGGCGATTCAATGCTTCCAGCGCATACGCTTTGACATTTTGCCACAAATCCATTTTCTCCAAATCTTCTTTGGTGCACCAGATGCATTCTTCGCTTGCATCCTCTGCATAAGTAACCTTTGTGTCGGTACTTTTAGCGCGCGCGAAATAAATTAGCGTTACATGGTCGTGCACTGGAGTGACACGATGCCTGGAAAGCGCCACTGGCGGGATTAAATCACGATACTCTTTTTCTTCAACACCCGGAAATAAGGGGCTGCCGACTAATTCAATCTCAAGCCCGACCTCCTCCTTCACTTCGCGATGCGCCGCCTCAATCGGGTCTTCGTGCAGTTCAATGTGTCCGCCCACACTCATCCACTTCTTAAACTTATCATGCATGCGCAAGAGCACCTTGTCTTTGTGCACGATAAATACCTCCACCGTAAAATCTATTTTGTCGTGTATATGCGGCATATTCGTACTTGCAACATTCTCACATTCTTAAGAATGTGAGAATGTCCTACTTCTGATATTTGGATTGAAATTCTCTAATACCCTGCAGCCAACCTCCCGTAAAATATGCGTCCGGTTGAAATGTCTTAACCGGCACCCATTCATATTTCTCATGATTCTTGCCCATTTTTATTTCGCCTCCTTTATATTGTGCCGCGTAACCCACGGAAAAAATTCTGCGTTTTTCGCGTGCTCCTGAAGGTGCAATCTCGTCCCGTTCATGTCGCATAAAAATAACCGGTTCACCGAGCGTATACTTCACATCTTCTCCAAGTTCCTCCTTCAGTTTTCTTTCCGCTACTGCTTCCAGAGGAACATTAAAGTCCTGCTCTCTTAACCTCCCGCCCGGAATATCCCAATCGCCAAAGCGGTCCTTGATAATAAAAAGGTTCTCTTCAGAATCTATTAGGAAAACCTTTACTGCGACAAAGTATGTATCTTTATTTTCCATACCTCTCAACTTATTTGCGAAATGTCTTCCATATCAGTGGCTCGTGCCATATGTTTTTTATATTCTATCAGGACTTCCTTCCTGACTGTGGGTATCTGCATACCCGCAACCTCAAGTACCTCGGCGTCTTCCGGTGTTGCCGTCATACGTTTCTTTTCGCCGCTTGGGCTCACCGCATACCATTCCTCTACCTGACTGATGTCCACCAATACTCCATCAATCTTAAAAATCATGAGCCAGCCGTTCCACCAAGGATCCTCACAGTGAAACAAGTCCTTGGTCAGAAAGGGTTTAAAAAGCTCTTTGACTTTAGCCATATCCTTTTCATATACATCTATATCAATATCATATAACGGCCGTTTAGTGCCGTAAAAAATTGCAGCCAAACCTCCGGTGACCTGAAAGGGAATGTGATTTTCCTCCAATGCGGTTATCACTCTCTTCAGTACCTTTTCTTCACTATCCTTCATCATATGTTTGCTCCATGACACTTTTTGAATTTTTTATCGGATCCGCATGGGCTCTTTTCTATTTTAGGAACGGCGGCGTTTGTACATCCTGCTGCGATGGTCAATATAATGAACAATCATAATTTGGTGCGCAACATCCAGTGTGTATGCGATTCTCCAATCACCAACGCGCAACTTCAAAAACTCCCTCCACTCGCCATGAAGCGGAACCAGTGTCTCCTTGGCTCCATAAAGTTCAAACCAATCCAGTTTATCGAGGATTCGCCGGCGTATTGATGGGTCAAGAGCCGCAAGGTCGCGTCGTGCACGTTCATCAAATTCAACGCTCCAGCGCATGATTCAGCACATCAGTAGTAACGGCGCTTGACATCCGCAAGAGAAATGCGCTTGCTTTTGCCGCTTTGGGCTAATCGCAAACGCTTTTTGGCAAACGTCGAAAGTTCGAGTCCGGCATCAGGGTCAGTAAACAATTCCTGTACTGTTGCAAGTACCTCACGTCGGACTGCCATACGCAATTTTGGGGTAAGAATAACTTTATTCATAGCTTTATAATATCAAAAATGACACAGAAAGTCCATCTGCTGTTTAGTTGTTTTCGCTATCGGCGATGATGCGGGGCGTTAATTAAGCCACACTGCTTAAACTTATACACCTTACCGGTATTGGGGTTAATCGCTCCGCACGGACAGGGGTCGTTGCGGCCAACACCTGCAAAACGTGCATCAAGGTCAGACCTTTTTCCCGACCCAAGGTCTGACCTTTGATTGCCGTGGTGCTTACTGTCCGACTCCTCGTCACCTGAACCAATAAGCTGGGCTTGCTCGTGCACCTCCTGGAGCGCGGCGCGTTTTTCTTCCGGCAGTTGTCCGCCGATTTGTGGCAGAATACCCATAATCTGATTCGCAATTGCTTGCTCCATCTCCTTAAACATCTTCAA
>JAUSHG010000091.1 GCA_030648695.1 bacterium
GAACAAAGATAAAATTGTTGCCGAAATTATCAATCGCGCTATTTTTAAACCTGAACTCTTGAACCGCTTTGACGGTGTCGTTTTGTTTTCTCCGCTTTCCGAGAGCAACCTGCGCACTATTGCGCGATTACAGCTTCAGAAGCTTGCGAAGCGTTTACAGGAAAAGGGACTCACGTTGGTCATTACAGATGCGCTGTTGGATTATTTGGTTTCCGTTGGACAGGACCCGAAGTTCGGCGCGCGCCCCATGAATCGGGCAATACAGGAGCATGTGGAGCAAAAAATTGCGGAAAAACTCCTTCGCGGAGAGATTTCCGCAGGTTCCACGGTGGAATTCTCCGCTGCAGATTTGGCCTAGGCCGTGGAGGCAAAATCAAAATTTGCCAGCGAGCTAAAATGGCTCAATATAGGGCTATTTTACATTTCTCCGTTAATACTATTGACTTCTGCACTGTACCGTGCTATCATATTAACTATGAGAGGATCTTCAAGAGAAATGATTTAGAGGTTGCGGTGTGGCCATGTAACGTGCAGGCCGGAGCACAAAGTTGGCACCACCCCATTCCTCTAAACAAGAGACCCCTCGCGCACACCGATATATCGTGCGCGAGGGGTTTTCATTTGTTGACAGGAAATCTGGTTGGGTATATCCTTTTTGCAATGCAATCAACCTGGTTTAATTTCGGATTTTACTTTTTTAGCACTCGCACCTCGAGCGCTGATTCCTGTTTTTGCTAAAGTTTGACTCTCTACTTTACGAAAATAGAAACGGGCGCTCGAATACGAAGCGCCCGTTTCGCTTTCCGCTCCTGCGTGGGAGATGGGATACAAGGCGAAGCAGTTCTTGAAAAGCACAATAGTATTGTTTATGCCACTACCAATTGCAGTACTCGGTGGAGAAAAAAGGAAGGAACGCAACACCGTTATGCGCAGGCGACAGTTACCGAAGAAGAATCCGGATTTTGCGGTGCAGACACCGCAGGGTGTGGATCCTGATTTCGCTGCCGGGGCGGCGCACTTTAGGAAAGGTCTTCCGTTGGAGGCCTGTCCGAAAGAGTTTCTGCCTGCGAATACCCGCAAGTATTACCGCTTTCTTTTGGGCTTTCGGGCGGCAGAAACCGCCCAAAACGGCCTGAAAAAATAGGCACAGGCGGAATCAGCGAGCAAAGACCGGTTCAGACACAGTTGTCTGTCCGGTTTTCTTTTTTCCTCGACAAAATAAGAGTTTATATTTTCCTGAATGGAGCTGTGGTTATCCACTGCGCCCGCTTGCGCTCCTTTTCTGCGGGCGTACCATTACTAGAGCAACTTTGCTCCTGCAAAAATATGCTCGCTCCTGAACGGTGCGTCTGCTCTTTCCTGAAAACTGCACAAAACGAAAGATTGTATGGGCTTTTACCTCTGTACGAATAAGTCGTGTCCGCGGGCGGTGTCGCTGCTCACGCCGGAAGAAATGCACTGGGTTGACGGCTCACCCTTCTGTTGCGAGAACTGCGCGACAGCATATACCGAGAAACACTACACCCGTTGCGTCCATTGTGGTACGCGAGGGGCTCCGTGGAACATGCATCGCCTTGCGCATGGTGAATTGGTCTGCTCTATTGATTGTGAACCGCGTGCCAAAAAATCGGTTCCCGTCAGGCCACCAATGGCCGGCTTCGGCAGTCGTCTTGCTCACTGGGTGCGGCAGACCGCTTCAGATGTTGGACTCGCCCTCCGAAGGGCAGTGCCGCATCAATGGCTTTAAGTGCGGTCGGGGACTCATAGCGCGTCGTGTTACACCGACGCGCTATTTTAATCTCCCTTATCAAAGGGAGCACCCGCCCAAGTTTTGCTTCGCAAAATTTAGGTGGGGTGGGTTGTCCTTTCCCGGAACAGGATTTGCTATACTAACTCCGTATGTCACAACAGGTTCTCTATCGCAAATACCGGCCGCAGGGCTTTAAGGATGTGCTGGGGCAGGAGCAGGTGGTTTCCGCGCTAGAGGGAGCGCTCAAACTTGGCCGTGTATCGCATGCCTATCTTTTTGCGGGTTCGCGAGGCACAGGGAAAACCTCTGTTGCGAGAATCCTCGCGCGGGAGCTTGAGACCACTGCCGCTGACCTTTATGAAATAGATGCCGCATCCAATCGCGGCATTGATGATGTGCGCGCACTCCGCGAGGGTGTTACCGCTCCGCCGTTTGAATCCACATATAAGGTCTATATTATTGACGAGGTACACATGCTCACCAAAGAGGCCTTCAATGCGCTTCTGAAAACCCTGGAAGAGCCACCGGCGCATGTCGTCTTTATTCTTGCCACTACCGAACTGGAAAAACTGCCGGAAACCATTGTGTCGCGCTGTGAACTGCACACGTTCAAGAAACCGTCACAGAAGATTTTGCGCGAGACGGCCTTGCGTGTTGCAAAAAAGGAGGGGTTTGCTCTGGATTCCGAGGCCGCAGAGCTTGTGGCACTTCTTGCTGACGGTTCGTTCCGTGATGCGCACGGGATTTTACAGAAAACCATCGGAGCCTCAAAGGATAAGCAGATTACACTTGCTGAAGTTGAGCGGATTACCGGCGCACCGAAGAGCAGTTTGATTAACAGTGTGCTAGAGGCACTTGATGCAGGTGCGGTAGAGAAAGGTCTGGATGCAATTACAAAAGGTGTGGAGCAGAATATTGATATGAAAGTGTTTTGTAAACTCCTGCTTACCAAACTGCGGTTTGTGATTCTCCTGCGCAATGCGCCGAGTATGGAGGGCGCAATTCGTGAGGAGGTTTCGGAAGAGGATTTTGCATTTCTTAAAAAACGGGCAGGGGAAAGTACGAGTCGTATCAACTCCGCAACACTTCTTGAATTCCTCACGGCCTACGACCTCATTGGCTACTCCGCGCTCCCACAACTGCCGCTCGAGCTGGCAGTCATAAAGTTGACCAACAACCCACAACCTACGACCAACAACACGAAGAATTGAAACTCCTCTAATTTTAAGGTAGTTTGTTGATATTGGGGGGTCGTCTAACGGTAGGACAGCGGCCTTTGAAGCCGCGAATGAAGGTCCGACTCCTTCCCCCCCAGAAAAATTAATTCTGACACGCATCTGTTGTTTCAAGGGCTACTCCTCCAGCTGGCGGATTAGCCCTTGAAAGTAATTGCCTGGATTTCCGTCTACTGTATAATATGAATCCAATTGCAAAGCGAATTTTAGGCACGCTCGTTGCCCTCTTGGTGATGATGGGGGGTTTGGTATATTTTGGTTTCCGAAATGCGGGAGACGGGGATGCTAAGGATAACAACAGGGCGGAATATTCAGATGAACGTCTTGTCGTCTCTGACTTATCAGTATGAGTCCCGTTAGAGGTCGCGACGCTTGAGGAACATAGGAATAGGAATAAATTATTAAAGCTTAATGCACGGTCGGATACGGATGGCGAGAAGTGCGTCCGCGTCTACCTCTAACGGGATGAGTGAACTGGTACACGCAGACATTTTCTTTTTTATCACGACGATTGCGGTAGTCATTTTGACTGCAGGTCTTTTAATACTCGGTATCTATGTGTGGAAGATTGTGCGCGATACCCGTGAGATTGTGTCGCGGGTGAAGGATATGAGCGCGGAGGTGGAGCAGGATTTTGAGGCCCTGCGTCACGATATCCGCGATGAGGGACATAAAGCCAAATTGGTCGTAGACATGGTGCTCGGACTTCTTTTACGAAAATCGCGTTCGCTCGTGCGAAAGGGGAAGACCTCTGCCAAACAGAGCGAGGGCGAAAATTAATCAATACACATAATACAAAATTATGGCAAAAACAACTACAGCAAAAGGTCATGCAGGGCTTAAGGTCGGTATTACGGCAGCTGCGGCGGCGCTTGCAGCCGGTGCCTACTGGCTCTACGGCTCACAGAATGCGGAAAAGCATCGCAAGCAGGCGAAGGGCTGGATGCTTCGGGCTCGCGGCGAAGTACTGGAGGGTATGGAAAAGCTGAAACACATTGATAAGGCGGCATATACACACATTGTTGACGGCGTCATGAAGCGATATGAAAAAACGGTCGGAGTGAGCCGCTCTGAATTGGCCGAGGTGCGCCGCGAACTGCGCGACGCGTGGAGCAAGGTGCATGAGGCGGGAACCCTTACTGCACGAGTGGCACGCAAGGTAGGAAGAAAGGTTCGTGGGAAGAAAGCACGAAGATAAGGTGCTTTGTGTCATCCTCGCGTATGCGGGGAGCCAGAGAGTCCTGGATTCCCGTTTTCACGGGAATGACAGAAATTACTTGAGTTCAATACTTCTTACAATATCCTCAAAGTCCTTGAGGATATTGTCTGTAGGACTGTTGTAGGTAACGGAAGCGGCAATGATACGCCTGTCGTGTTCAAAGAGTACGGTCTCTCCGCGATACAACCCGTCCCACGCGTACCGTATAGCTCCCACTCCGTCCACCGTAGTGGAGGCGAAGGCGCCGGCACCGAGATTGAAGTTGGACACATTCTGCTCTTTGGCCCACTCCCCAAGCGATTGCACTGCGGTCTTCTTGTCAAAGAAGTCCAGTGTAATGGCGGGCGGACCTTCGGTAGCTATTCCTGCGGGCGGTTCGGTTCCTTTTTCAATCAGTGTAACGGAGTGGCGGCCCTGCGGGGGGACAACCGTACGCTCGGTAAGCTCGTATGTTTCAGGGTACTCGAAGGAGATATTAAGACGGCTGTTCGTATATGCCTTCATTCCTGACTCCTCGCCGCCGTTTCCAATGTCTCCATCAGGTGCATTTTTGGTTACCAGCCAAATACCTGCACCAAACAGCAGGACGACAAGCAAGATGATTAAGACAGTGTTTGTGTTGCGGTTCATATTCCTAGTATAACAAGTATAGAAGACGAAAGGCAGAGCTTCTCATTTCCTGAAAAAGAAAATG
>JAUSHG010000003.1 GCA_030648695.1 bacterium
CACTCAAGAAAGATTGAGAGCGAATGTCCCTCGGCGCTTAACATTGGGGGATAAATGAACGGAACAAAACAAAGCATAGTAGGAGAATCTTTAACAAAGGAATCATACAAAACGGCTCTAGGGCCGTTTTTGTATATGCGCGAAATAATGGTTTATTGCTCCGAGGTCCCATTTTTGCTATAGTCCAAGGGCATAATTTGCGCGTGTAGCTCAGGTGGTTAGAGCGCGTCACTGATAATGACGAGGTCCCAGGTTCGAGTCCTGGCACGCGCATCGGCATCCGTTCACGGGCGAGTGGTGAAATTGGCAGACACGCAGCGTTCAGGGCGCTGTGGCCGTAAGGTCGTGCGGGTTCAACTCCCGCCTCGCCCACTATGGAGTGGAAACAGTTTTTTGAGGGCAAGCGGATAACCCTGATGGGGTTAGGGCTTCTCGGACGCGGCGTAGGAGACGCCGCTTTTTTGGCAGAGTGCGGTGCAGATTTGCTTGTGACTGATGTGCGGGACAAAAAGACACTCGCTCCGTCGCTTAAGAAACTGAAACGATACAAGGATATACGATATATGCTAGGTGAGCATAAGCTGGAGGATTTCCGCGACCGCGATTTTATTCTCAAAGCCGCCGGTGTCCCGCTGCATTCTCCCTATATTGCCGAAGCCCGCAAACAGGGGATTCCGGTGTACATGTCCACGGCGCTTTTCGCAAAGTTTGCGCTGGAAGCAGGCGCTGTCGTTGTAGGTGTTACCGGCACGCGCGGCAAGTCCACCGTAACGCAGATGATTTACCATACTTTGCTTGAAGCGAAAAAACCGGCACAGTTGGGAGGGAACGTGCGCGGCATGTCCACTCTTGCCATGCTCCCCGCAATTAAGAAAGAAAATATATATGTCCTGGAACTTGATTCGTGGCAGCTGCAGGGGTTTGGCGACCTATCAATAAGTCCAAATATTGCGGTGTTTACTAATTTGAAAGTTGACCATCTCAATTATTATCCTGACGAAGCGGCGTATTTTGCCGACAAGGCAAACATCTACAAATTTCAAAAGGCAGGGGACACCTTTATTGCCGGAAAGTCCCTTGAAAAACGGCTCGGTTCACAAATACCCTCTGCACGAGGGGTAATTGTACGTGATGCATCATCTGTGCATTGGACACTAAACGTACTTGGCGAACATAACAGAGAGAATGCCGCTCTTGCGGCGGAAGCACTTCGCGCGCTTGGCGTAAGTGAAGCGGACATCAAGAAAGGGCTTGAGTCATTTCAGCCGGTTGAAGGGCGCCTGCAGTTTGTGCGAACGGTGAACGGGGTAGATGTGTACAACGACAATAACGCCACTACTCCTGACGCCACTATTGCCGCACTTCGCGCTCTATCTCCCTTAAAAAAGGGAGCACCGCATTCTGATGCGCGGAGGGCTGTCCTAATTTGTGGCGGAGCGGATAAAGGAATACATCTGAAAGCGCTTGCAGATATGCTGAATGACTATCCCTTGCTCTCCGCAGTTATATTGTTAGCTGGCACCGGTACGGAAAAATTGAAACCCCTGCTCAAGAAAAAGCCGCTTGAAGCACACTCCATGCAGGAAGCAGTAAAGGTTGCTTTGGATTCTGCCGAAAAAGACGGAGTTGTATTGCTAAGCCCCGGATTCGCTTCGTTCGGTTTGTTCCAAAACGAGTACGACCGCAACGACCAATTTATGCGAATAGTAGAGAATCTGTAATCATGAATTTTAAGAAAATAAAATCAGTGCATTTTATTGGTATCGGGGGGATTGGCGTTTCCGCTATCGCGCGGTATTTTTTGGCGCAAGGCACAAGGGTGAGCGGCACCGACAGAGCATCGTCTGAAATCACTGAAGCACTCCAGAAAGAAGGCGTTGCTATTTCAATTGACGAAGAATTTGTAAGAAACATTCCAACGGATTCAGAACTGATTATTTACAGTGCCGCACTAGAGGTTGCCGAGCCGGAGTTTATGAAAGAGATGAAGAAGCTCTCTGTTCCCGCACTTTCGTACTCCGAGGCACTAGGGGAGATAAGCAAAAGCAAACGTACCATTGCGATTTCCGGAACGCATGGCAAGACCACTACCACAGCAATGATTGCGAGCGTGCTTATTGATGCAGGTCTAGAGCCGACGGTGATTGTGGGCAGTGTGCTGGTGCGTGAAGAATCAAACTTTGTTGGCGGTAAGGGAGAGTGGCTTGTGGTGGAGGCAGACGAATACCGCCGCTCTTTTTTGTCGCTCTCTCCCGAGGTGCTCGTGATTACCAATATTGACCGCGACCATTTGGATTATTTTAAAGACATTGATGATATCCGGTCCGCATACGCGGAACTCTCTGCCAAGGTGCCAAAGGAGGGGACGATTGTAACAGATTTAAACGATGAAAATGTTTGGAGCGTGATTCAGGCGGCCCGCCCCGTTAGAAGCCGCGAGGGCTCGCAGCGTGCCTCTGCTTCTAATGGGGTAAAGGCGGCGAAAGCTCCGATTTTGGATTACACCTCTGTCGGTGCAGAAGGCCTCCAGCTCAAATTCCCCGGAGCGCACAATATTGCAAATGCGCAGGCGGCTCTGGCAGTGGCTGGGTTTCTAGGTATCAGCCCTTCGACTTCGCTCAGGGCGCTCAATGAATTTCGCGGCACGTGGCGACGCTTTGAGCATCTGGGTGAAACAAAGTGCGGTGCGCTTGTCTATGATGACTATGCGCACAATCCGCAGAAAATTCAGGCGTTGCTTGCCGGTGTGAAAGAGCAGTTTCCGGACAAGAGGGTGATTGCGATTTTCCAGCCGCACCTCTACTCGCGCACTAAGCACCTGCTTCCTGAATTCGCCGATTCCTTTGCTGATGCCGACCTCATCATACTCGCGCCGATTTTTCCGGCACGCGAAGAACCGGACCCGTCCATTTCGCACAAAATTCTCGCAGAAGAAATCAAGAAACAAACCGGTAGGGAAGCGATGGTACTTGACTCATTCAAAGAAATTGCACAGCGCGTAAACGAGCTTGCGGGCAAAGACGACATTATTCTCACCATCGGTGCCGGTGACATCTACAAAGTAGCTCACCTTTTGGTTACATAAGTATTGTCGCAGATGCCTTATTCTGATATTCTTGAGAACATTAGAATAAGAAAAAAGAAATGAAGAATTACCGCACATTGGAACGACTGGTCAGAGGATTCTCAA
Organism: bacterium; assembly: GCA_030648695.1. Classification (GTDB taxonomy): domain Bacteria; phylum Patescibacteriota; class Minisyncoccia; order Phycocordibacterales; family UBA10002; genus UBA10002. The sequence goes on from JAUSHG010000003.1 coordinate 3,191, forward strand.
ACCATCGACGTATCCAGATAATGGAATTGCTTAAAAAGGAACCGGAACTCTCTGTTGATGAGGTTGCGGATAATTTAGACATCAATTACAAGACCGCGGCAGACCATCTGCGCCGCCTCACGATTGCAGGTCTCTTGTTAAAGCGTTCGGACAGTGTTTCCATACGCCATAAACTGACTCCACGCGCCGAGAATGTTCTGAAATTCTTGAGAACATTAGAATAGGACCCTCCGCACTTTGGAAGAATAATTATCAATTCTGTTGTTCTTGAGAACATCAGAATAGAGAATAGAAAATGAGTACATTGTATATAGTCGGAACACCAATCGGGAATCTGGAAGATATTACGCTTCGCGCTTTGCGCGTGCTCAAGGAAGTTGACGTGATTCTTTGCGAGGATACAAGAATGACGGCACGCTTGCTCGCGCGGTACGAAATTTCAAAGCCGCTTAAGAGTTATCACGAGCACAGCAAGGTTTCGCGCATTGATGAGATTGTTGCTTTGTTGGAGCAGGGAAAAGATCTCGCACTCGTTACGGATGCCGGCACGCCGGGGATATCTGACCCGGGTTCACTTCTTGTCTCAAAGATTCGGGAAGCTCTGCCTGAAGTAAAAATTGAGACGATACCCGGCCCAAGCGCGCTTACCGCCGCACTTTCAGTTGCCGGAGTGCCGGCTTCTGATTTTCTGTTTCTTGGCTTCCTGCCGCACAAGAAGGGGAGGGAGACGCTCTTTAAGGAAATCGCCGCCTCCGAACGTGCAGTTGTCTTTTACGAATCGCCGCACCGGATTTTGAAAACATTAGAGTCCCTTGACCTCCACTTGGGAGCTAAGCTCCCAAGTGGGAA
>JAUSHG010000011.1 GCA_030648695.1 bacterium
AATTTGGGCCTTTTTACGCTAGAATGGAGCCATGACCAAGATTGTACAGCAGGATGCTCCGGTGCTTCGCCAAAAAGCCAAGCCGGTGGCACTTAATGAAATAGAAGGCCCGAAGATACGCAAGGCACTCAAAGACATGGAGGCCGCACTGCTCTCTCAGGACGACGGGGTGGCTTTGGCCGCGCCGCAAATCGGCATTTCCCTGCGCATATTTATTGTATCCAAACTGGCACTGGCATCGCGGGAAACCATAAGAAAGGAAACAGAAACTGCGAATATCATGGAACAGAAACAAAAAGCGGGATATCTGGTGTTCATAAATCCAGTACTCACCAAACTCTCGCGGGAAAAAGAACTGCTTGAAGAAGGATGCCTTTCCGTCCGTCCGTTATATGGCAAAATCAAACGTTCCAAAAAGGCCACGGTGACGGCGTACGATGAACACGGCAAGAAGTTCACGCGCGGCGCTTCCGGCCTGTTGGCGCAGGTTTTTCAGCACGAGACAGACCATCTTGACGGAGTGCTGTTTATTGATAAAGCTATTGACCTGCACAAAATGCCATCGGATGCAGGTCGGAACAGTTAACTTTTGACTTTTAACCGTTAACAGTTAAAAGTTAATGGTTAATTTTATTTCATGAAAATAAAATTCGCTTTTTTCGGCACCGACAACTTCGCGGTCACCATACTCCATGAACTCAAAAAGGCAGGGCTTCTTCCCGCTCTTGTGGTTACCATGCCCGACCGGCCCAAAGGCCGCGGCCTCAAGCTCTCCTCCCCTCCCGCAAAGGAGTGGGCAGTCGCAAATAATGTTCCGTTTCTCCAACCCGATTCTCTTGATTCTTTTGTTAAAAGTGAACTGTTAAAAGTTAACAGTGGCGTATTCGCCGTCGCTTCTTACGGCAAAATTATTCCGGCGGAAACGCTTGCAATACCTTCGCATGGCACACTGAATGTTCATCCTTCCCTGCTTCCCAAATACCGCGGCCCGACTCCGATTGAAAGTCAGATTTTGGAAGGCGAAGAGCATATCGGGGTTACGATAATGCTGGTGGATGAGAAGATGGACCACGGCCCGTTGCTGGCGCAACGGGAAGTATCAATTTCCAATTCTCAATTACCAAAAAAGACATCGGAACTGGAGAAAGAATTGGCAAAAATGGGAGGCGAACTCCTCGCGGAAACAATGCCGAAATGGGTGGCGGGAGAGATACACGCGACTCCGCAGGATGAAGCGCAGGCAACGGTTACCAAGAAATTCAGCAAACAGGATGCCGAAATAAACCTTCTGGGAAACGCCGAAATGAATTTCAGGAAAATCCAGGCACTGGAACAGCTTAATCCATATTTTTTTGTGTCTTCCTCCTCCCCTTTTCAAAGGGGAGGTGCCGAAGGCGGAGGGGTCAAAAAAACCCGCGTCATCATCAAAGACACGGCGCTCAAGGACGGAGTACTCACGCTCATCCGAGTCATTCCCGAAGGTGGCGTGGAAATGAGCTACGACGAATTCCTGCGCGGTTTCCGCGGGAGGTAGAAAAAAAGCGGTTCTGCATTACACAGAACCGCTGCCCAACTTGACTCATGCTACTTCCGCCGCCGTCCGTTGTACTTCGCGGAAAGGAACTCAGCGGTATCCGAGTTCCCATGAAGAAATCGGGTAAACCGAGGCGCACGCAAGTGCCGCAACGCTCTGTTCTGTATCTGCCGGATGCGCTCGCGAGTCACCCCGTACATTTCCCCGACTTCTTCCAGTGTCATCCGGTCTCCGCCGTTATAAAAACCGAAGCGACATTTGAGCACTTCGCGCTCCTTCGGATTTAATCGGGAAAGAACCTCTTCAATACGCTCCGGAAGCGCGCGCCGGTCCGTCTCTGCCGCAGGGTCCACTGCCTGCACATCAGGAATTGCCTCTTCCAGAATTTGGTCATCCGAACCATCGCTGTTTCTCCTTGGACTTTGCAAGAATTCCAGATGATACAATTTCCGCTTCTCAAGAAGCATCCTCACTCGCTCTACCGGCAAACTCGCCTCAAAGGCAATCTCTTCCTCGGTAGGCACACGGCCAAGTTCACCCTGAAGCGCGTCCACGAGACGGCTTATCTTGCGGATGATTTCACTAAGATGCATAGGCAGACGGATGGTGGAACCTTGGTTAGAAAGCGCCCGCTTGATGGTTTGCATTATCCACCATCGTGCATATGTGGGAACCGTATATCCCATTGTTTCATCAAACTTGCCCGCGGCTATCATAAGGCCTCTGCTTCCCTCCTGAATGAGGTCCGAGAAGGACAAACCAAGGCCTTGATACGTTTTCGCAATTTTCACTACCAACCGAAGATTGCCGACAATAAAGGCCTGCCTCGCCCGCTCATCACCATACAGACGAATGCGTCTCGCCAGTTCCCAATTTTCAGAGGTAGTGGGGACCCGATAGTTTCCGATAAGCTGAAGAAAGAATCCCACTCCCCCTTCATCTCCATGGAATACAGGTTCGCGATGATTTGCTTGGGCAGAACCCACCCAGAGGTCTTTGAGCGGATTGGCGCTCAAAGGCGCATATGTGAAGCCGTTGCGCCTTCTCTTTTTAACCGATGTAACCCGGCCGTTCTTTTTCATAGTGCTCCTTCTGTTGACAAAGTAGTGTACCGCAACTCCACCTGCATGCTAGCTTGTCAGGTGGCTTTTCGCAAGCAATCGTTCTAGGCCATACAACCAGGTGCAAAACCGACGTCTGATGTCATTCCCGTGGAGACGGGAATCCAGTTCTTCAGAAATAGACCCTTTTTCTGGATCCCCGCATACGCGGGGATGACAGAGAGGGTCAGTGTCTACATACTAAACACTATTTAAGAATCACGCTCTGTACCACAACCGGAGTAAGCGGCACGTCACGCTCATTGGTGGGAGTCGCATTGATGCGGTCAACCACGTCCATGCCGCGGATAACCTTTCCGAATACGGTATGTTTGCCGTCAAGCCACGGAGCTGCGACTGCGGTAACAATGAAAAATTGACTGCCATTGGTGTTTGGGCCGGAATTGGCCATAGCAAGCGCCCCACGCACGAGCTTTTGTGCATTAAACTCATCCTCAAAGGAGTACCCCGGACCGCCGGTTCCCCACCCCGTCTCAAGCGCGTCATTCTTGGAAAGCGGGTCGCCTCCCTGAATCATAAAATCCTTGATGACACGGTGGAATTTGGTCCCGTTATAAAATCCTTTGGCAGAAAGGTCGGTAAAATTCTCCACGGTCTTTGGCGCATCCGGAGCAAAGAACTGCACCTCAATGTCCCCTTGCGAGGTTTTGAGTATGGCTCCGATAACCGTCTTGGTTTTGGGAACAACTTCCTCCTTTGGAGTTACTTTTGTATCAGGCATGGTATCTGCTTTATCGCTTCGCATAATAAAAAAACCGGCAACCGCGGCAATGATAATCACGGCCACTGCAAGCGCATATCGATGTGATGATTGGGAGAGATCCATTGTGAATAACTATTAACTGTTAACTCTTAACTTTTAACAAAAACGCGGAACATTACTCTTAATAGTCAACGGTTAATGGTTAATGGTGCCTTCGTCGTCGTCTTTATCCATCCAGCGCCAGGGCCGCAGGAGATTCTTCGGGACGCGCAGGCCGCGCACGCGTGTGTACCCGCCGCGCATAAGCTCCTTCACCGCGTGTCCGCCGCGGCGTACCAGTGAAGTATACTTTCCCTTTGACGACGCAATCTTGTGGGCGATTTCCTCCCGCATCATATCAATTGCGGCATTGAGGTCCTCCGCCTCGGCTGATGCACGGAAACTTTCCTTCCCGCGGTAAATGTTAATCTCCGCCCGAAAAATCGGCCCCGTCTGATGATGGCGCGTGGTGCGTCCGAGCTCCGCCGCCACGAGTACTGCCTCATCCTCAAGGTCAATAATCTTACTTAAACTCAAAAGTTTCTTGTTGAGATATTCGCGGATATCGTCGTTTAATGCGATATCCGTTGCTTTGATGTTTAGACGCATATTTAAAAATTATCAATTTTCAACGCTCAATTATCAATGACAGAAAATTGATTGAAAATTGTAAATTGATAATTGAAAATTATTCTATTCTCTTCCATACATTCCAATAAGCTGTGCCTCGGAAATAATGTGTCCCTGACAAGCAGCCAGTACCGCCTCCTTTTCACTGCCTACCGGCAGGGTTAACTCTATGTTGAGCGCATAGACCGTACACACATACCGGTGCGTGCCGGAAGGCGGGCACGCTCCTCCATATCCTACCTTTCCCCATGAATTTCTGCCAGCAATTCCCGGCGGCTCTTTCCCCTCTTCCAGTATCTCTGTTTCCGGGGGAATGTTAAACAGGAGCCAATGCACCCATCCGCCAGCTGGCGGACCGTTCTCCGCGTCAGGGTCATCCATGATAAGTACGAGAGATTTGGCGTGTAGCGGTGGATTCTGAATCTCAAGCGGTGGGCTTATTCCCTCCCCGTCGCAGGTATACTTCGCGGGAAGTGTGCCGTTATGCACGAAAGCGGGGCTGTGGAGCAGAAAGCTCATATACAAATAATAGACGCATTACACAGTAAGATGTTTCCTCTAAAAAAGAGACCATAAACCTGCCGCAACCCTGTCGGGATTGCACGCAGAGGAAACACAGAAGTCAAAAGGACTACTTTGAAATTTTCTGCCAGAGCCACATGATGAGGAGCACGCCGACAATCAGAAACACGAGCCAGGTGAAGAACACCATCAAGCTCATGGGTGCGCTTTCTACCCCCATCATTAACCCTCCCATTAATTCCGTCATGCAGGTAAGTATAACAAGAAACCGCATTGACACCTGTGGATAGAGGCGTAGGATTGGCGCAGTTCAACCCGATACTGATCTATGAATACCCCTAAAGTTCCTCTCCCGTTCTCTATCCGAACATACTCCATCAAGGCCTTGCAAAAATTAAACACTGACGTGTACGGCGCCGTGAATGCACGGGATTTTGAAATCAGCGATATGGCCTGCCGGTTGATGCGGTACAACTCCCGGGTATCCCTCTGGGTGCGCAAGCAGGAAACGGACATGCTCGGATACCATCTTTGCGTGATGCTGTCATGGATATGCGGGCTTGCCAATCGGCTACACATTGATATTTCTCAAGCACTCATGGACTCATGCGGCGCAGATGCTTGCTTCGCAGATGCGCCATTCTCGGAATTGCAAATTGCCTTCTCTGCGCGGCATCCTGCTACACAGTTGCCCTCCGCCGCCCTCTGCTTGTCAGAAAAGACCCAGGCGATTGCCTCGGCGCTGGAATACTACCGCACGACTCATGCCGAGGAGCACTTCCGCGACGCAACCCACCGCATAGCGCAAACCGTAGAAGCCCTGTGCGTTGTCTCAAGCAAACTGGGTGTTCATTTAAGTGAGGAACTGCAAAGACACTTTTCCTACGGCTGTAGCAAGTGCAGGTCCGTTCCCTGCCTCTGCGGCTTCCGTGCGGACAAGGTGCATTAGGGTTTTCTTTCACAGCGCTCCGCTTGCCGGGGCGCTGAATTTTTTGCAATGGCAGAACGGCTAAACGCGCGTTTAGCCGTTGAAGTGTCATAATATACTGCTATAGCAGGATATTATGACACTTACGTTTGCTTTCATTAATCTTACACATCGGGTATAGTTACGAGTATGAACAAAAAGGAAAAGCACGCAAAGAAAAAGCAGCGCCGCAAGCACGGTAAAAAAGTGTCTACCCGGCATCGCTAACAAAGCAGAAAACCAAAACCGCTCCGACTGTCAGTCGGAGCGGTTTGGCTCATGCGTACGCCGCACCGCACGGTTGCGGAAGCGGAGCATCTTTGGTAGAACTACAGCAGAAAGATGACACTATGAGCCAAAAGAAAATAAACGGGAATACCCGTACCATGCCGGAAGAAGTGTTACAAAGTATGGAGGGGCTGGCCCTGTCCATCGTGGAGCGAATCGCACAAACCAGACCCCATCAACTTACCGACTGGGATGAACTGATGAATCACGCCCGTTTTGGGGCCTACCAAGCACATCAGAAGTTCAACAAGAAAAACGGCGCGACTTTTGAGACCTTTGCATGCCACCGTATGCGCGGTGCCGTACTGGACTTTCTCCGGAAAATCAATGAAACACGGTACTTTGCGCGGGTTCTCGCAAGATTAGACACGGAGAGACAGAAACTCGAAGCAATCCTCGGCAGAACAGTAAGCGATGAAGAGGTGTGCGCCCACTCCGGACTTCTCCTGCGCTCTGTAAAAAGAGCAAAGATACAGTATGAACTCGCTCATCCGGCTCATCTTGAACAGGAAGGATATGGGGAGGATGGTTCTCCCTTAAGCGAGTGTATCGCGGATGAACACCAGAGGACTCCTGCAGACATTCTTGGTACAAAGGAACGTTTCGAAGAACTGCATCGCATGATACAAGACCTTCCTGTGATACACCGACGCGTACTTCATCTCTCCTACTGGGAAGGAAAGCAATTGAGAGAAATCGCCTCAGATTGGGGACTAACCGAATCACGGATATGCCAGCTCCGTAAAGCCGCAATAGGCAAACTGCGGTTACAACGTCTGGTCAATAGCCGCTTGCTCGTATGAGGAGCGGCTTTTCTTTTGGGTAACAGAGGTTATTGCCTTTCGCGTACCATTCTCGACGGAGTTTCTGACGGAATCACCTCAAAGGAAATCCTGCCGATAACCTGTCCGCGCGGGGTTTCCACATCCACGCGCCACTTTCCCGGCGCAATGCTTTCCTTGAACGAGAATCCGCGGAATCCCTCTTCGCGCCCGCCGGAAATGGGAAACCGGATAAGATTGGTGGTGACCCACGCCTCCGCCTCTTCGTCATAGTAGGACCACTCGTGAATGATGTCGGTAGTGAGTTTCGCCGGAGCATACACCGAGCTCATCACAAACACCTGCTCTCCCGCCACACGATGAAATCGCGAAGATGTTTCGCGGCCGAGCGCGTACCATGCGGGCGGCTCAAACTCCGTATCATATCGCCCGCCGGAGATGCGCTCCACCTTGTGGTACACGCCGATATGCTCAAGCGAGAGCGGAATGGGGGGAATCATATTATTGAAGTACAGAAAATTGACCGCAATGTAAATCATGACCACCACCGGAATAATGACGCGGCGGCTCTGTGCGGTTTCTTCGGGTGCAATGCGGCGAAGAAACAAAAACGCCAGACGGAAAATAAGAAGCGTGAGCAGTCCGCTCATGATGAAAATCAGGTCCCCCACGCGCCGCAGGAGCACCGGTACGATAAGCGCCACATAGAAAAACAGGGATACGAAAAAGATGGAAAGCTGGAACACAAACCGCTCGTAGTGCTTGCGGAAAAACTCATTGCCGAAAAAGAGAAGCGCCAAAATCACAAAAAACGGAGCGCTCGCAATAATCGGCCCGCTCTGGGAGTAAAAAATGAGAAAACTGCTGAACAACCCTCCAAATGCAAACGGAAGAAGAAACCGCAGTACCACCGCAAGACGTTTGAAAATATCCCGCTGGAGTTTCCCTGTGCTGTGCGCATGCAGTACTGCAATACTCCCGAACGCGATTGAGAGATACGAGAGGAGCACCAGATTATCAAAGAGGCGGTCAATACGCGTGAGCGTCAAACTGTCCCAGACAAATCCGAGCACGAACGCAAGCACCGACAGGCGGCGTTCATGCTGTAGCACAAATTGTTTTATTTTGCTGAACACTGCGGAGAATCTATGTGTCATCATTATACAAGACGCATGCCGCTCTGTGCTACTTACCATAAAAGAAACCGGTTCTGTCGTAGCGACAGAACCGATATGGTGAACGTACTTCAACCCCAAGGGATTTTCTCCGCCGGCTGCCCGAGAGCTTCGAGAATTCGGTTGCGCAACCGGCGGTCATATTGCCTTCCGCAATCGCAGGCGATTTCCGCGTAGGAAATCTCAAGCATCAGCCACCAGGGCATGCCGGTGAGTATGCTGAATTCTTCGTAAAAGAATCCGCGGCCGATTTTCTCTGCTCCCGCAGTGAGATGATAGTGCAAAGCCGTAGTCGGGGAAAACACTTCATCTGACCCGACGTGATACAAGTGAATACAGCGTTTTAGAACGCGAGCGGTCCAGTTGCCTGTGCCAAAAAGCACGGCAAGCAGCTCGATATAACCCGCGAGGTCGGGGGTTTTCAATTTTTCCATAAGGAGGACTCCTAAAAGAAATAGTATAGAAGCAGTGCAGATAAAATGCAACTGTGTATAGCTTTCTTACCTCTCCCCCTTTCCAAGGGGGTGAGAAGCGAACACTTGGAGCTTCGCAAGACCTTGAGCATTCCGTCTTCGGAAAGCGAAAGGTGTACTGCTCCTGTAAGGAGATAGAGAGGGGGTTGAAAACGGAGCGATATAGTAAAGCTCATTCCATCAGGAAATTGTTCACTATATTCTCCACTTCTGCAGCATTTTCCGCTTCCATTAGCTTGATGCGCAGTTCTTTGGCGCCGTCAAAACCATTCGCGTACGCTTTGTAGTGCTTTTTCATGATGGCAAAATTTTTTATCTCTCCCAAAAGTTCCTCAAAAAGTTTGGTGTGCTCCACCATAACAGCCAATTTCTCGTTGATAGAAAGGTTGAACCTTGTTCCCGATTCAAGGTTCAACCTTGAAGAGTTAGCAAAAAGCCACGGATTACCGAAAATAGCGCGCCCAAGCATGACACCATCCGCCCCGCTCTCTTCTGCCTTTTGACGGGCATCTTTCATATCAGTCACATCTCCATTTCCGAGAATGAGCGTTTCGGATTTCAGAGCGTTGCGTATTTCAACCGCTCTCTTCACCCGCTCCCACCGCGCCGGCACCTTGGACATTTCTTTTCGTGTTCGTGCATGAATGGTGATGGCCGTAGGCGTTTCCGCCAAAAGCTCCGGAAGCCATGTCTCCAGTTCATCTTTGTTATATCCGAGCCGCGTTTTGAGCGATACCGGAAGCCCCGACTCCTTGGCCGCGCGGATAAGCTCCCGCGCGCGTTTGGGATTTTTGATAAGCGCCGCACCGGCCCCCTGCTTCTCCACCGCCCTATCCGGACAGCCCATGTTGATATCCAGTCCGTCAAAACCTAATTTCGCAATGAGCTTTCCCGCCTCCTCCATTTTGTCGGGATGCGCGGTAAATAACTGCGCCACAATCGGGCGCTCACTTTCACTGTAGAGCAAATCCTTGAGGAGTATGTCGCGCCCCTTTGAGAGTAATCCGTCAGCGGACACAAACTCCGTAAACAGTACATCCGGCCCGCCTGCGCGAAGTGCTTCGGCGGGTAAACTTTCCTTGGAGCCACGCGCTATATCACGTCCGCCATATTTTGAATATTTTGCAATAATATATCGAAAAGCTGCGTCCGTGACATTGGCAAGCGGAGCAAGCGCAAAAAACGGCTTCTGCAGGTTATCCCAAAATGACTTTTTCACCGGCACACTGTACCACAAAAAACCGGGGCGCATCACGCACGCCCCGGCAGAACCTCCCATAATCTCAGTTTCCTACATCGTACCCCCGCTGTGGCCCAACAGAAGAGTGACTGGATACGCCACAGCGAGGATGGAAACCGCTCCACGGAAACCGAATTGAGCCCATAAACAAAATCCAAAGACCAGTAAAAAGAGAACACCGGCCGGATTCGCAACTTTCGCCCAAAGTTCGCGATTCGTAGTGCGGAATTTCTTCATTTCCATCTCACTTTCGTTTGGTGAACTGTTTGTCTAACAGTACTCCCCCGCCTGCCGAGCGTCAACCCCGTTAGAAGCAGAGGTATGCTGCGTGCCTTCGCCCTGCCTGCGGTAGGCAGGGCTTCTAACGGGGTCAAGAAAAACCTCAAATGCCGTCCAAGAATTCCCGGACGGCATTTGTATGTCTTTTCGGCGCCCTTACACTAAAAGAAGAAGCTGATGATCCAGAGGACCAGAAATACAAAGAAGAGAATCTTTGCAATGTCTGCGGCGGTTCCCGAAACGCCCCAAAGCCCGAGTGCTCCGGAAACAAGAGCGACAACCAGGAAAATTAATGTCCATCTAAGAAGCATATAATTATTTCATCTGTTACCTTGCTATGCCGACCTTCATATATAAAGACGCGGCGCCCCAAAAAACCTTACTGTGACGTCTTATTCTGTCATTCCCGCGTATGCGGGAATCCAGCAAGTGACCGGAAACAGGCAATGCGCTGATTTTCTGAAAGGAAATGCCACTACCCTATTTCAAACACTTTGTCGCGGGAGGAGAAGCCGGACACAAACCGTACACGCGAAACGGGTATGTCGAAATATTCAGCGAGCGCTTCCTGAATGGCGATATTGGCGCGGCCTTCCGTGGCGGGTGCTTTGACAGCTACCTTGAAATGGGTATCGTCAATTTTCTCCGTGCCCGGCACTTTGGCGCCTGCTTTGGCCTTTACGAAGATGCGCATCAGAGAAAAAGTATTCCATTCTTTCCCCGAAGTTTCAAGCGTTTTCCGTGGTTGCGTTCCCAAACGGCTTATTATACTGTGAGGACAGAAATCGTTGTTTGAAATGGCATCTCTGCCGTATCAACGGTTGAAATCCTAAGCAGCCGTCAATAGACGGCAAGGAGAAGTGGATGTTAACCTGCATTATAGAAGAGACAGTTGCGGACATGACGCCTGTAGTAGCCGTTCCGGCAATCTACAGGTTTCCGGCACTTCAGACCATACGCCTTTCCAACCATGCCCGAACCGCCCCGTCCTCATGGGGGTGGCATCGCATGGAAGAGCTTGACGGGGCGGTAACCGAAGCATACCTTCGGATCGGATACGAGGGCGCACAGCGACACTTCATTCCCGACTACCGAAGTTTTGCACAGTGCATGAACATGGGTAGTTTTTCCTGGCTGGTACTCACCCGCCCTGCAGCCGGTACGCAATTTGATATATATCTTGAAGGAGACCCTGAGGGGTGCAACTTCATGACCACTGGCTTGCATGTACCCGCGGGCTGGGGCACAGACGTGCTGAAGCATGCTCGCGACGGAGTACGCGGCTACAAGACATGTCCGCACAATCCGCAGAGATGGCTCCCTGTCTATTTGGAAGGAACGGCACCTGCATGAACCGCCTGACAGTGCCGACCTCTTTAATGCGCACCGGCGCGGGAAACATCCCGCGCCGGCCTTTTTGTACTCCACTGTGAATTACGAAACTCTGGAAACCGAGCTCTTCTGTCATTCCCGCGAAAGCGGGAATCCAGATTTTCCTCGGTATTCCTGGATCCCCGCATGCGCGGGGATGACAAGAGAGGGAGTTTCGTAATTCACAGTACTCCAATTGATCGCTCCATACGTAAATCCCGCCCATGCTTTCGCACGAGCGGGATAGTCGGAAATCTCTGAGGTCATTCCGTTTGACCCGTGTGGAACCTTAGTACGGGTTCCACCCATTCTCTGCCTCTTCTGCGGCACAGATACCGTTGCCGTATCCCATTTTGTAAGCCGGGTTGTTTGATGACTCGGGCCGCCCGAGTTTTCCATCATCCCACCCGTTTAGATACAGGGGTAGATTTCTTCGGATAACTTGGGGGCAGCCGGTCTTGTGAAGAATCGGCTCTTTCCCGACCCGGTTTCTTCCGCAGTAGTTGCAGGACTCCATACTCTTCCTTTCTGCTTGTGAGGCAGAAAGAATTAGTGGAGCTCAATTAATTTAATTTTTTTAATTCAATCTCCCTCGGTTTGTACCAAGAGCGCCGTAATGAAGATAGCACGGTTATCTCACCCTGTCAATTAGCGGAACAGGTTGGTCGCGTAATTGCCGACTACACCAAAACCCATGACCGTATAGTTGCCGAGCATGTTGGCATTATGCCCGGGGCTTGCCTTCCAGAGTTCAAAGAGGTGCGCGGCGGAAAT
>JAUSHG010000013.1 GCA_030648695.1 bacterium
CCTTCTCCCAGCCACTCGGCTATTTTCTTGGCCTTGAGCTCTAAATCGTGCTCGCCTGTACCCACCTTTACCTGAATGGTTTTGACCTCAACCGTTTTGGTCTTGGATTTTGCCGCCTTCAGTTTCTTGTTTTCCGCGTACTGGAACTTGCCGTAGTCCATTATCTTCGCCACCGGCGGGACTGCATTCGGCGAGATTTCTATCAGGTCAAATCCGGACTCGTTCGCTTTTTGGAGCGCCTCACTTAAGGAAATGACCCCGAAGTTTTCTCCTTGGGGGCCGATGACCCGAAGTTGCGGGGAGCGGATTTGATGGTTTATGCGTACGCTTGGGATACTCAAGTTTGGAAAAACTACAGGATGCTAGGCCTCTTTTATAGCATTCTAGAGGCGAATTTGCAAGCACGGGCACTCATGGTAGGGTATGTATGGAGAAAGGAAAATTATGGAACTTGAAACGAAGGTTGTGGAAAAAAGACGGTATTCCGATGTGCTGGCATCACGATATGCCAGCACTCCATTGGTAAATCTTTGGAGCGCAGAAAACAAAGTGGTACTTGAGCGCCAACTCTGGGTTGCTGCCCTAAAAGCACAAAGCGATTCAGGTCTTGATATTCCGAAAGCAGGCATAGAGGCATACGAGCGTTGCATCCTCAGCGTTAATTTAAAATCAATACGGGAACGCGAGTTACGGATTCTTCAGGATGTAAAAGCACGCATTGAAGAATTTAACGCTCTCGCCGGTTTTGAGTTGATTCATGGGGGGTTTACCTCGCGTGATCAAACTGACAATGTTGAACAGCTTCAGATTCGCGATTCCCTTCTGCATGTGCGTGACCGCAGTGTAGCGGTACTTGCACATTTGCGGACGAAAAGTGTGGAGTTCGTGCTACTTGACCTCTGCGGACGTTCACACAACGTCCCTGGACAGACCATTACGCTTGGCAAGCGTATTGCCAATTGGGCAGAAGAACTACTGATTGCATTTGAGCGACTCGAGCATCTCATTTCGGTGTATCCTCTGCGGGGTATAAAGGGAGCGATGGGAACGCAGCAAGATATGGCTGACCTGCTCGGCAGTCCAGAGAAAGCGCTCGCATTTGAAAACCGGATACGCCAGGAACTCGGATTTGGTTCAGTGCTTGATTGCGTTGGACAAGTGTACCCGCGGTCGCTTGATTTTGAGGTAGTGAGTACACTCGCGCAATTAGGTTCTGCCTGCGGCAATTTTGCCAAAATGATTCGTCTGATGGCCGGACACGAACTTTTGCACGAGGGTTTCAGGGAAGGGCAGACCGCTTCCTCGGCAATGCCGCACAAGATAAACAGCCGGACGTGTGAGCGGATTAACGGATTGCTCAATGTACTGTGCGGCTTTCAGGACATGACGAGCCGTCTCCTTGGTGACCAATGGAACGAGGGTGATGTAAGCTGTTCGGTCGTGCGGCGGGTTGCCTTACCCGGAGCATTTTTTGCTCTTGATGGCATCTACGAGTCAGCACTCACGGTGCTTGCGCAAATGCAGGTTTTTCCGGAAATGATACGGCAGGAGCTTGGTCGCTATTTACCCTTCCTTTCAACCACTCGTTTGCTCATGGCGGCAGTGAAGAAAGGAATGGGGCGAGAAACAGCACACGGCATCATCAAGCAACACGCTGTTGTCGCAATTGCGGGCATTCGCCAAGGAGGGGGAAATACATTTCTGCAACGGCTTGCCGAGGATTCAGGTTTTCCGTTTACACGGGAAGAGATACAGGAGCACATACAAAGTCCTGAACGCGGCCTTTCGGAAATGCAAGTGCAGAAAGTTGGTCGTCGGATTTCCGCTGTTATGGAGGCATATCCGGCAGCAGTGCAGTACAAACCTGAACCGATTCTATAATCCGGTACATTATTTTAAGGCGCTCTCGTAAAGGGCGCCTTTTTCTTTTGCAGACAAAAAAGAAAAAGCCCGGGCGTTAAACGCTCGGGCTCTTTGCGACACATATGTCGCGCTAGTTCCAGTTTTGCACTGGGTTCGGCTTTCGTAGCTCCGGCAGAAGCCATGGGGTGAACCAGTGTGCATTTGGCTGCTTTTTCGGTGGCGAACTTAATGGCTTCTGCTGTTGCTGACATGCTGCCATATGGCTCGTAATGAGTTCCCGTGTGGAGTTTATGATAGCTCCACATTTCGGACAGGTGGTCATGATGTTCCTTTCTTTTTATCCGCCGGTTTCGCTGGAGACGACTTCCACAGGGAATCCGGAGGTATGACAGGTCTCTACATAATCCACATGCAGATGATACAGGCGTTCCACATGGAAATGAACGCCGGGTCTTTGGTTCAGTACCTGCAGTGCTGACCATGTGTCAGGAGAGGTAACATCATGCGCCTGTTGCAAGTTCTTGCCGGAGATGATGGCAATCAGTCGCATGTTCGGAGGGGTTTTCGGCGGTTGCTCAGGTATCTCGTAGAGAGAACCTATCTGAGTGCCAAAGTCCGTAACAATCCTTGGGTCTAGGTTAGCGTTCATTAGTCCTTGGGTTTGAGTTGTAAGGTTCCGCGTGTTCAGAAATATAGTGCCTCTTTTCGCTAGGAAAGTCAACTAATTACTGTCATGGTAGGTTTTGAATTGAGCCATAACAAAACTCCCCCGCCTTGCGGCGGGGGAGTTTTGAAAGCGAAATTATGCTCGCTTTACGTTGACTGCGTTAAGTCCTTTCGGGGACTCTTCGGTGTCAAAAGACACCTGGTCGCCTTCGTGGAGTTCAGCGAACTCTACGCCGACGAGCGCTTTGCTGTGGAAAAAGAGGTCCTTTGCAAGACCTTCTCCGGTGATGAAACCGAAGCCCTTGTCCGTCAGCTTTTTGATAGTACCGGTCATCTTGGTTGATTTCTTAGTGATTAAATACAAAGATAAGTGCTTGAAATCGACTGTGGGCCTGTCCGCAAACCTCATTTCGGCTCTACCTGAAAACAGGTCTCCGGACAGGCCCCTTTCTTACTACGCTACCTTGTGTCCGACTAGGATAGCATACCCCCTAATTCTTGTCAATGCATGCATACTATTAGCAAAATACCGCCGTAGGGCGGTATTTTGCTAATAGTGGAGATGGGCGGAATCGAACCGCCGTGCAAAAAGGTGTTTTGAATACGTCTACGCAATCTAGTCAGCTTTAGTCCGCCGGCTGGCGGATTTAAGCACCTACAGTGTGAAGCGGACGAAATCTGTCTGTGCCGAGTTCGTTCCAAGATTCAGGGCGTGCGGAGAACATTCCGTATACCCATAGTCCGAGATTTTATAACATTTACGGTACCGTTCCGGACCTTAGAGCCGTAAACGTCGCTTACGACAATGCGTAGGCGAGAGTCAAGTCAGAAGCAGCAAAATACGGCGACTGAAAAGCTTTTGTAACTAAGTTCTTGGCACTTAATGTTTTCCAACCTTTTTAGGAGTTATTGGAGCTCCACTGCGCATATTCAAAAAGCATTCTTCTTGTCTAGGCCGATCATCCCCCCGTTATTACTTTTACAAGGTTCAACCTTTTTCCGATTCAAGGTTGAACCTTGTTCCTAAAAGTAATACCGGGCGAATGATCGTTATTGTCAATGTTCTTTTAGAACTCTCTCCATATCCCTCTCTGCATCACGGCGTTTAAGGGTTTCGCGTTTGTCGTACTTCTTCTTTCCGCGCCCAACCCCTACTTCCACCTTGATTTTACGCCCTTTATTATACACCGATATAGGTACGATTGTCAATCCTTTCTTTGCATCAAATCCGGTGAGTTTCGCGATTTCCGCCTTGGTAAAGAGAAGCTTACGGGGCCGCTCGGGGTCGTATTCTTTGGAGGTGTTCTTCGGCTGATAGGCAGGAATGGTTGCCTTTACTAGAAACGCTTCACCCCCCCGAAGTATTACATAGGCACCTTCAAGAGAACCCTGCTTTGCGCGCAAGGATTTCACCTCATTTCCCAGAAGTTCAATGCCTGCATTAAACGTTTCCAGAATTTCATAATTAAAATGTGCCTTGCGATTTCCTATAAGCATGATGGGTTTGATGATAGCAGAATGAATTTTCTTTACCAACCGTCATTTTAGTATATACCCCGTGTTACAAACTAGGTTAGCTTCCTCGGTAAAAACTTAGGAAAGAATGACAAATTTGTAACACGGGGTATACTGTCCAAATCATGGCTAAGCTTTCGGACAAAGGCAAAAAGGCGTTCAATATGCTCTCCTTGAAGAGGGAGGAGAAAGAGGGGGGAAAGCCCCGTCCGCCCGGCCGCGGGCTGTTCAACAATGCGCTCGCGACCTTGTTCATTTTTCTCGTACTCATGACGCTGTACTCGTTTCTTGCCGGAAACCGGCCGGAAACCTCGCTCGTTCCCATTTCGGAAGTGGCTTCGGACGTGGCGCGCGGAGATGTCGCGGAAATCAAAATTCAGGGCGATACGCTGGAAGTGATATACACCAAAGGGGACGTGGTGAAGCAGTCAAAAAAAGAGGTGGGCATCGGACTTTCGGAAACATTGCTTAATTACGGTGTGACTCCGGAAAAGTTGCGCGAAGTGAAAATCTCCGTGGAGAGCGAAAGCGGGTTTATGTACTGGCTCTTGAATCTCGCCCCCTTTATCATTCCGATTCTCTTTATCGTCGTCTTCATCTGGTTTTTGACGCGCCAGATCCGCGGTGCCGGCATGCAGGCCTTCACCTTTGGACAGAGTAAGCCGCGCATTATCTTCCCGACCGACAAAAAACAGCGGGTCACCTTCAAGGATGTGGCCGGAGTGAAAGAGGCGAAGGAGGAGCTCAAGGAAATTGTTGATTTTCTGAAGAATCCGAAAAAGTTTCTGGATATCGGCGCGCAGATTCCTAAGGGCGTACTCCTTATGGGCGCGTCTGGAACCGGCAAAACGTTGCTTGCGCGCGCGGTTGCGGGGGAGGCAGGCGTACCGTTCTTTTCCATTTCAGGGTCAGAGTTCGTTGAGCTGTTTGTCGGAGTGGGCGCATCACGTGTGCGCGACCTCTTCAAGCTCGCCAAACAGGCGGCACCTTCCATTATATTTGTTGATGAAATTGACGCAGTCGGGCGCGTGCGCGGAACGGGTGTTGGCGGCGGAAATGATGAGCGCGAGCAGACCCTGAATCAGATTCTCGTTGAGATGGACGGATTTGAACAGCATGAAAAGGTGATTGTCATGGCGGCCTCCAACCGGCCGGATGTGCTGGACCCCGCGCTTGTGCGTCCGGGGCGCTTTGACCGCAGGGTGGTGGTAGATTTACCGGACCGAGATGACCGTGAGGCGATTCTTGCAGTGCATGCGCTCAAAAAACAGCTTGCGGAGGATGTGAACCTTCGCATCATTGCGGAGCGCACCCCAGGATTCTCCGGAGCGGACTTGCACTCTATTGTAAATGAAGCCGCGATTCTCGCGGCGCGCGAGAGCCGCAATAAAGTAGCGCAGTTTGACCTCATTCGTTCCATTGAAAAGGTGATGCTTGGTCCCGAGCGCAAGAGTCATTTGCTTTCGCAGAAAGAAAAAGAGATTACGGCCTATCACGAAGCAGGTCACGCGCTTGTCGCCTCTGTGCTTCCGTATGCCGACCCGGTGCACAAGGTGTCCATCATTGCACGCGGACGCGCTGGCGGGTACACGCTCAAGTTGCCGCTTGAAGACCGCAAGCTCCAGTCGCGCAAAGAATTTCTGGATGATATTGCCGTAACACTGGGCGGCTACATTGTGGAGAAAATGATGTTTGGTGATATCACGACCGGTCCTTCAAATGATTTGCAGGTGGCAAGCGCGCTCGCGCGCGACATGGTAACCAAGTACGGCATGTCGGAGAAGCTTGGGCCGATTGCCTTCGAGACGCTCATGGGACGGGTAGGGAATCGCGGCATGTATGAGGAACGGGAATACGGAGAGAAGATAGGGGATGTGATTGATTCCGAGGTGGCAAAAATAATAAGCGAAGCATTTGCCCGCGCCGATGAAATAATAAAGAAGCACAAGGGAGCGTTGGAGGGAATAGCGCAGAAATTGATTGAGGTGGAAACACTGGAGCGGGAGGAGTTTGAAAAAGTGATTATTGCGCACGGCATACAGCCCAAGAAGAAGAAAGACATCGAACATCAAAAATAGTGGGACTATTTTTGATGAATTTCTAATTTCTAATTCACCTAATTTCTAATAAAATCTCCAAATCCCAATTCGCAAACAAAAAGCCGCTCGGGGAGCGGCTGCGGGGGCACAAAATATTATTTCTTTCGAATGAACTTGAGCACGGCGTTGTAACACGGAACGCACAAGTGGTGCTTCTTGCAGTAATCTCTTTTGTTCGGCTTGCGGAGAAGCAGTGCGGCAGATCCTTCAATTTCTTTTCCGCACTTAGCGCAGTAGGCTTGTATCATTAGTAGTTCCTTTTTCCGGAGGTATCAGCGGAGTTTTCTTTCGCTTTCTTGTCAAGATAAGTGGAAACTCCGGCAAGATACATTACCAGAAGAACTACTATACCCACTTGCCACTTGGTTATTTCGGTAGGGAACATCATAATCACCATTGCGAGACCCCCGGCCAGTATCGCACCTACTACTAGTATTTTCCGTAGCATAAAGAGCCTTTCGTTAAAAGTACAATACGCCTGTTTTGCTGTTTTGCAAATGTGTTTTTCGTGCGTATGATATAGCTACACGCCCGTAGCTCAATGGTAGAGCGTTCCGCTTATATCGGAATGGCTGGGGGTTCGAGTCCCTCCGGGCGTATCCGCACGAGAAAGCTTCTTGATGATCTTTGTGAGGCGACTCGAAAAGCTTCTCCCATATTTCAGAGCCGTTCTGACGGTGAGGAAATGGGAAAGCTGTACTGAACGAGTAGCGTTCGAGTCCCTCCGGGCGTACAAAAGACCATTCGATTATTTTGTGAAATGTGTCTGTTATTAAAGAATTAGATATCATGTCC
>JAUSHG010000018.1 GCA_030648695.1 bacterium
TTCTTTCATGTATCAAAGTTTATACCGTATGTAAAAACTGTCAACGGCTCTTCTCCCCACCCTTAGTTTGCCACTTCTCAACTGTCACCAAAAGCGGGCTGGCGAGGAAGATTGAAGAATAGGTGCCGGCGATAAGCCCGATAAGGAGCGCGAGAGAAAAATGTTTGGTAATCTCGGGGCCAATAACATAGAGCACGGCAATCGCAAAAATAGTGGTAAGCGACGTATTGATGGAGCGGACAAAGGTTTGCTCAATACTCTCGCCTACAATCGTGGCGAAGTCCTTTTTGTCGCGCGTCTCACGGGACACCTTAAGATTTTCGCGCACGCGGTCAAACACCACTATCGTGTCATGCACGGAAAATCCGAGCACCACCAGAAGCGCGGTTACAAACAGCGTATCTACTTCAACACCCCTGAAGTGCCCTAAATACGCGAACACTCCGGCAGGTACCAGTACGTCATGCACAAGCGCAATAATCGTGATGATGCCGTACTTCCATGAAGAAACCGGCTCGGAAACCTTTCGGAAAGCAAAGGTGATGAAGAGCACGATGCAGAGAATGACGAGGCCGATTGCCGCAAAGGATTTGCCTGCGGCTTCCTGTCCCAAAATGGGGCCTACGGAATCAAACCGTTCTACAGTGAGCCCCTCCCCGCCGGCAGAAAGGGCCGCTATGACCGCGGCGCGCTCCGACTCGCTTAACTCCCGCATGCGGATAATGTAACCCTCCTCTCCCGTGGGACGCACCGAGGCGCTCACTTTAAATTCCTCAAGTGTCTTCTCCACTTCGGTCTTTGCCGGTGCCTCCTCCGCATAGCTCACTTCCAAAAGCGAACCGCCGCGAAAATCAATGCCGGGCTTTAAACCCCAGAGCAGAAGTGAGACAAGGGAACCGAGCATCAGAATGCCAGAGAGGATATAAAAGAGTTTTCGGTTGTTTACTACAAACATACTTTTGAAATTTCTAATTGTCTAATTTCTAATTCACCTAATAAAACGACTCTGTCGTTCCCGCGCAGGCGGGAATCCAGGATTTTTCTCCCAATCTGGTTCCCCGCTTTCGCGGGGATGACATTAAGAGAGTCATTTATTAGAAATTAGGTGAATTAGATGAATTAGGTGAATTTTTTAATGGATACCCGAGCTAAACAGGAAATGCGCCAGTTTACTGTCCTTCATCTTGAGTGCGTAGAGAAGCGTACGGGAAGCGGTAATTGCCGTGAACATGCTAGTCACCACCCCGATGAAAAACACAAGTGCGAATCCCTTGATGACCGGCGTTGAAGCGAAGTAGAAGAGAATGACGGCAGTAATGATACTTGAAATGTTGCTGTCCCGAATGGAGGTCCACGCACGCGCAAAACCTTCCTGCATGGCATCAACAAGCCCCCGACCCTTTCGCAGTTCTTCCTTCATCCGCTCAAAAATCAGAATGTTCGCATCCACTGCCATACCAAGCGAGAGAATAAATCCGGCAATGCCTGCCGCAGTGAGCGTAACGGGAATGAGCTTGAAGAGTGCCAAGTTAAGTGAAACGTACACGGCAAGAGCAAGAACGGCCACAAGCCCTGGCAGGCGATACCACAGCACGAGAAAGATGCCAATGACGATAAAAGACCAGATGCCAGCGCGGACTCCCGCCGCCGTCGCCTCTTCACCGAGTGTTGCGCCCACGGTCTGGGTGGAAATAAGGGAAATCGGCACCGGAAGCGCTCCGTAGTTTAGGTTGCGCACCAAATCGCGCGCCTCAGTCGGTGTAAAGCCGCCGCTAATCTGCGCATTGCCGTCAGTAATTGCCTGCCGGATAACCGGAGTGGAAATCGGAACGCCGTCGAGAAAAATAGCAAGAACGCGGCCGACATTTTCTTTCGTAATCTGTGCAAACAGCTTTTCGCCCTCGGCTCCAAAGTTAAGGAGTACCGTGGGTTCGCCGGTGGTCTGGTCAAAAGTCAACTGGGACTTCTCCAAAAATCTTCCGGTAAGCGCCGTGGAGACGAACGCCTCGGCAAATGTCTTTTCCTTCAGCTCCTCTTCCGAGAGTTTTTCCATTTCCGGACGAAGCAGTTTGAACTCAAGAAGTGGAGTGGCGCCAATAAGCTCCACGGCACGCTTCACATCGGTAATCCCCGGCAGTTCCACAATGAGGCGGTCTTCTCCGCCGCCAAGCAATCCCCCGCGCTCAACCTGCACAATGGGCTCGGAAACACCAAAGAGATTGACGCGCCGCTCAATTACCTCGCGGAGCGTGTCCATAGCACCCCCTATCTCAATTGCCGCAAGCGTGCCGGTGTCGGCGCGATACACCAAGTGAGAGCCGCTCTTCAAATCAAGACCGAGTTTGAAGGCGTATCGGCTCTCGGCATGTTCTGTGCGGTAGACAAAAAAGCCGACAAGTGCGGCGAGGAGAATGAGCACCAATGCGCTTACGCGGTATTTCCACATAAAGCGTCATTATATAGCTATTTTAGGATTAGGCAACCGTAACTGCCAAACGGCTAAACGCGCGTTTAGCCGTTTGAATGGCTACAACAATGGTTATTCTAAGCCATGTAATTCTTTAAGTTCCGCAATTCCTTTCTCAATAGTAACTTCAGGTTTCCAACCAAGCAGTTTCTTCGCAAGCGAATTATCCGCCAGCGTGTCATGCGGCTCAATACGCGGAGCAATGTGTGTTACGGGGCCGCCGATACGTGTGGCAAGCTCATTTATTGAAATGTTGCGGCCGGCTCCGATGTTAATCACTTCGCCTTTTCCCGCCTTTGTGCTCTCCGCCGCGAGCAAGTTGGCGCGTACTACATCACGCACATGCGTGAAATCGCGCGTCTGTGTCCCGTCTCCCCAGATGGTGAGCGGTTTGCCCTCCTTTCGCTGTTTCAAGAATTTTCCAATCGCAAGCGCATACGCGCCATCGGGATTAAGGCGTGGACCGTAGACGTTGAAGTAGCGCAGGGAAACGGTTTCAAGTCCATGCACCGTGCTCCAGACCTTTGCGTAAAGTTCGCCTACGTATTTATGCAGACCATACGGACTTTTGGGATTAGGAATCATGGTCTCCACAAGCGGCAAGGTACTCTGGTCACCGTAAGCAGAACTGGACGCAGAATACACGACACGCTTCACTCCGCCCTCCTGTGCGGCAATAAGCACATTGAGCGTCCCTGTCACATTCACCTCATTGGTTTCCACTGGATGTTCAATAGAATACTGCACGCGCGGAAGCGCGGCGGTATGAAATACATAGAGCGCACCTTTGATAATCGGCTTAATGGTTTCCAGATTTCTAATATCGGCATCGTGAAACTGCGCCTTTGGATTAATATTTTCTTTGCTACCACCGGAAAGATTATCAATCACATGAACCTCACATCCTTTCAGAAGAAGAGCGTCCACCAAGTGCGAGCCGATGAAGCCAGCACCGCCGGTGACCACCACCTTCACCTTGTTTGGAGTTTTCTTATCCATGCAATTTTTATAACCCTGTTTACCTACACGAAGTTGTGACTATTAAATTATCAATTTACAATGTTCAATTTTCAATCAATATTCCAATTTGATAATTCGGGAGTTTAGGAATTCTTTGATAATTGGGAATTGATAATTGAAAATTATCTTTAAATCCCGCTTCGGGATAATAGCGTCTGTATGGTTCGCAATGCAATCTTCAAATCCAAAAACAGCGAACGGTTCTTGATGTAGTAGAGGTCGTAGGAAAGTTTCTGTTTGGTCTTGTCCACATTAGCGCCATGATGCGGATGCTCGTCGTGATAAATCTGCGCCCAGCCGGAAAGCCCGGGCTTAATCAGGTGCCTGATATTGTAGTACGGTACGCTCTCTTCATATTTCCGGACAAGCGCCGGAAGCTCGGGGCGGGGGCCGATAAGCGAGAGGTCGCCCATGAGCACATTCCAGAGCTGGGGAAATTCATCCAGTCGCGACTTGCGCAGAAATGCGCCTACGCGCGTGACCTCATTGTCCTCTGCCTCGCGGCCTTCGTCATTGAATTTCATAGTGCGATATTTGAGAATTTTTATGAGCGCGTTGTTCTTTCCCACCCGCTCCTGCCAGATGAACACGCTGCCCCGGTCCTGCAGCTTGACCGCAAGCCAGACGAACGGAAAGGTAAGCACGGGAATGACAAGAAGAGGAATGGAAATCAATATATCCATGAGGCGCTTCCCCGCATCATAGCTCCACTTGGGAAGCGTGGAGATGTGCTCCAAAAACCAGTGGTACTTCAGAAGCGAAATCGGTACGCGGTCAAAAATGTCTTCATAGACGCGGTGAGTGTCCACAAAACGAACGCGTTGAAACAGCAGATTATAGAGCTTCGGCAAAAGCGGCTGAAGCGTCTCGTTTTTGAGGTCAACAGCGATAAAAGAAATCCCTTCGGAATAGACCAGACGCACGATTTCCTCTTCAATATCCGTGCCTGAAAGCTTGTCCGCATCAAATGAGGCGACAAATCTGATGTGATAGCGCGGATTCTGGTTCACCTCTTCCTCTATTTCCCTGAATTCTCCGCCGCTCCCGATGATGATGGCATTCTGTTTCTGGCTTCCCCCGCCTACGGTAAAGCTAAACGACCGCCAGAGGAGCAGGAGAACGAATGAAACAAAAAGGTAGATAAAGAGGTTACTTTTAGGTGTAATCTCAAATGCCGGAATGAAGTAGAAAAACAGCACGGCAAAAATGCTGTTTACAATAAGCGCCCGCGAAAGAAGCTGGGGCAGGCGTTTCTGAAAGAGCAGTGTCTGCTTCTCGTAGAGTCCCGCGACAAAGAAAGAAAGCAGCCAGAAGATGAAGAGGATAGAAAACGGCAGGAGATGGAGTTCCAAAAGCTCTCCGTCAAGCTCGGAGCCGTAGCGGAAAAACAACGTCAAAAAGAGAGAGACGTAAAACAATACGAGGTCTCCCGCAAACAAAAACAGCGCTTCAGCTCTGTTTGAGATTCCCATAGTCGGTTATCATACAGTAAAACCCTCAAATCGCAATAACTGTTATATATCGTCCAGTCCTCTGTCATTCCCATGAATCCGCCAGCTGGCGGAGGGAATCCAGGAGAAAGCCATTGACTGGATTCCCGCCTCCGCGGGAATGACACTGCTTGCATATGAAATCTAAAACCAAAATTCTTTACGTCATAACAAAAAGTAACTACGGCGGTGCCCAGCGCTACGTTTTTGACTTGGCCACTTCTCTTCCCAAGGACGAATGTGAGGCCGTAGTGGTGTTGGGGGCTGCGCAAAACGGAGCTCCCGTTCTGCAGGAAAAACTGCATGGAGCTGGAGTGCGCACTATTTTTATTCCCGGACTTTCCCGTGACATTTCTTTCCTAAAAGAACTCCGCGTGTTTCGGGAATTGATGAAGGTGTTCAAATTCGAAAAACCGTTCGTAGTGCACTTGAACAGCTCAAAAGCCGCTGGTTTAGGGGCATTGGCGGCCCGCCTGTGTGGAACACCGCTTATCGTATTTACTGTCCATGGTTGGCCGTTTTTTGAGGAGCGAAATCCGCTCTCCAAATTGGTGATACGTCTTTTTTCATATATCACGGTTTTGCTTTCCCACA
>JAUSHG010000010.1 GCA_030648695.1 bacterium
ACACTTGATGAGGCCGACGGAGATGCGGATTCCACCGGTTGGGGAGGGGGAGTTCCGTTTAGCGGTGCCGACACTGCCGACCCATGGACGTATGATGTGAGCAACTAAAGCAGAGCAAAACAGTTTTTGAGAAAAAGTCCCGCTTTCGCGGGGCTTTTTAGCATTCGTTCCAATCTTGCAAGGGGCACCCTTGTCAGACAAGGGTGCCCCTTGCAAGAAGTTCGTTTCGGAGCGGGGCTTTCTATTTTTGCTATACTGTACGCATTATGACTCCGGTGTTTCTGATACTGTTTTTTATCTTGGGTACCATTGTTGGCAGTTTCTTAAATGTGACGGTGCTTCGGCTTGGCACGGGGCAGAAAAAGAGAGAACGCTCGTTCTGTCTTTCCTGCGGACACACCCTTTCCCCCCGCGACCTCGTGCCTCTTGTGAGTTTCCTTGTGCTCCGCGGCAGATGCCGGTACTGCCAGAGCCGTATTTCCTTTCAGTACCCGCTTGTTGAACTTCTTACCGGTTTTGTCTTCGCCGCCGTTTTCTATAAATATTCCCCACTAACTGCTCACTACGTACTACTAACTGCTGATTTACTTATGTGGTCTTCTCTCATTGCCCTGTGCGTCTACGACATCCGCCACAAGATTATTCCCAATGTATTTGTATACGCTTTTTTAGTACTTGCTCTTCTGCAGCTTTTTGCTACTAACTACTTACTACGAACTACTTTCTTCTCCCTGGACTTCTGGGGCGGTTTTCTCCTCGCACTATTTCCCGCGCTTCTCTGGCTGTTCTCGCGCGGCCGCGCCATGGGGCTCGGAGACGCGAAACTGGCGCTCGGATTTCCGTGGTTTCTCGGGCTCTATCACGGCATTTCCGCGTTTCTCATAGGATTCTGGGTGGGTGCGCTGTACGCGCTTTTCGGACTCG
Organism: bacterium; assembly: GCA_030648695.1. Taxonomy (GTDB): domain Bacteria; phylum Patescibacteriota; class Minisyncoccia; order Phycocordibacterales; family UBA10002; genus UBA10002. Next base: position 925 of record JAUSHG010000010.1, read on the forward strand.
CTCTTAAATTTCTCTCGCGCTTCGTTACACTTCCCGCGGGTTTGAACCGGATGCTCCGACACCTTACCATTAAGAGTGAGCTTCCGCTCGCCCCTTTTTTGGTTGTCGGCCTGTTCATTGTCTATCTTACGGGGATTGATGTGACCGGCCTCTCGCGCTTGCTCCAGGCCAACTTTTAACTGTTAACTTTTTACTATTAACGGAATGCAATGACCCTTTTTTCTTTTGTTAAAAGTCAATGGTTAATGGTTAATAGTTTCAAGCGGGGCTTCACGCTTGTTGAGCTTCTCATCGCCGCCTCCATTTTCGGCATCATCACCACGTTCGTGCTCCTCTCGTACGGCAGGGTAAGCGGACAGCTGTTTATCACCACTCTTGCGTATGAAGTGGCATTATCCTTCCGGGAGGCGCAGAATTACGGAGTGAGCGTCAAAGAATTCAGAAGCAGTGATTTTCGCACCTTCAATACGGCCTACGGGCTCCATTTTGAAGATGCCCCGACCCGGTTTGTTCTCTTTTCCGATGCAAGGCGGGGGTCGGACGGCAAGGGAAACCGGCGTTATGACGGAAGCAATGACGCGAGCGGCTGTCTTTCCAATTTTGAGAGCGAGTGCGTGAGTATTTTCAACCTGGGGCGCGGAAGCCGCATTGCGAAGTTCTGCGGAGTACTCCCGACTGACGGCGGCCGCGATGTGGCGGATGAAATGAAGCGGGAAGAATGTAATCGCGATTCCACGCCGCCTTCTAATCCTTCGCCGTCAATTGCGTATCTGGATGTATTGTTTGAGCGTCCGAACCCCGATGGGATAGTGCGCACGGACAGGAGCGGGGTGGGTGAGCGATACAAGGCGGCGCGTGTGTATCTGGTCTCCACAACCGGAGACCGGAGGGTGGTGGAGGTGGTCAATACAGGACAAATATCAATCAAATAACTTTTAACTGTTGACCATTAACTATTAACACGAAGCTATGCCTTTTTCTTTCGTCAAAAGTCAAAAGTCAAGAGTCAAGAGTTGCGCAAGCGGTTTTACCGTCATTGAGATGCTCGTGGCTGTCGGAATTTTCTCAATCATCATGGTGGTGACAGTCGGAAGCTTTCTCACCATTCTGCAGGCCAATTACAAGGCGCAGTCGCTTAAGACCGTGCTTAACAACCTGCATTTTGCGCTGGAGAACATGTCGCGCAATTTGCGGACAGGAAGCGTGTATCATTGTGATGTGGGAGTCGGAGTTGTGGACGAGCCGCAGGACTGCGCGAGCACCCCTGCCGCTTCCATCGCCTTTGCCTCGCGCGACGGCTCGCGGGTGCGCTATCGCCATCAGGGCAAGGCGATTGAGCGTGCGATTATACGCGCGGAGGACGGGGGCGCGGTTACCTACATTCCGATTACCGCGCCGGAGCTTGAAGTGGAACAGCTTCAGTTTTTTGTGGACGGTTCCAATGATGCCGACAGCCGCCAGCCGCGCGTGCTCATTCTGATGAGCGGCAGTATGAAAGGAAAGGGAAAGGTCGTTTCGCGCTTTGATATTGAATCGCTGGTGTCACAGAGGTTATTGGACATACGCCGTTAATAACTATTAACTGTTGACCCTTAACTATTAACAGAAATACATGTGCTTCTTCTTCGTCAAAAGTCAAAAGTCAAAAGTCAAAAGTT
>JAUSHG010000045.1 GCA_030648695.1 bacterium
TATTTAAAGAGAGAAACCAGAATGGAGATTAAGTTTTTTGATACTTCGATTGAAAAATATATACAGTCGCTTGAACCTGCGGCAACCGCCAAAGTTCTTCGCACAATTGACATGCTTGAAATGTTCGGACATCGGCTCGGGATGCCGCACAGCAAAAAGGTTGTCAATGCACTCTTCGAATTGCGCACTGTTGGACAGTCCAACATCCGCCTATTTTATACATTTCACAAAAATAGAGCCGTTATTCTCCATGGGTATACGAAAAAGAGCAATAAGATTCCAAAGAAGGAACTGGCTATCTGCTTGCAAAAACTACGCAGTATGATATAACATATATGTTATGCGCTCATACACCGCTTTTAAGAAAAAAATGCTCAAAAATAAGGCCGTTCGTGCGGATTATGAACGGCTCAGGCCTCGGTTTGAGATAATACAAGCTCTTATTCGTCGAAGATTGGAGAGGGGATTAACGCAAGCGCAGCTTGCACGCCGTATTGGGACCAAACAATCAGCGATTTCTCGTTTGGAATCCGGTACGGTTAATCCCACGCTCGCTTTACTCGATCAGGTGGCGCGAGCCGTTGGCGGCCGCGTACACATTACAATTAAGTAATTTTGGGAACCGGAAGGGAATCCCAGAGTGCATCAAATAGCGTTTTCTGCGCCTGCGCGAGCTCGGCGCTTTCAATAATAAGCACGACCCACTCGTGCTTGAGGGAAACCATGGCTACTTTGTTTCCCCACACATAGATAAGGCCGTGATGTTCGTAGGAGGGAGGAATAAGACGAACCTGGCGCAACTCCGATGTGCCTCGCGCTATCCGTTCCCACGCTTTGTCCGTTTCGCGGAGAATCACGCGGGAAGGAAGTCCTCGCTTCACTCTTTTTTGCACGAATGTGTAGAATTCTTTACCAAGAAGTTCAAAGATGTCGTCTACCGAACTGAAGGCGATGAGTTCCTTTGCCTCTGTATCCGAGATAATTTCTCTTAGCATTGTTTTCATTCCCTCCTTGCCGTGATAAAAGCGCACGGTCGGAATGATATTGGAGCGCGCGTATACCTCTCTAAACTCCGGAAGCGCTTTTTCCAGAAGCTCTGCCTTGGCTTTCGCGCCTGCAACAATCCTCTTCGGGTCCTCGGTACTGAAATATTTCGCATTTTTCTTTTTAAAAGAAGACACAAACCCTTTTTCCTGAAGAGAGTTCAGAATCACCTCGGTGGTTGAGCGGGGAAGTGCGGCCTTCTGGCTTATTTTAAGAATTGAGCCGGAGCCGAGCTCAAGGCAGGCCACATACACCCGCACATGCTTCTCTTTGAGCCCATATTCCTGAAGTGTTTTCGTTAAAGACATGGTGTTTTCTATTCTTTCTGTCATCCTCGCGCATGCGGGGATCCAACTTGATTCCCGTTTTCACGGGAATGACATATCTACTTCCATAAAGATGCCATAAAAACTGGCGGCTTTTCTATGGCCATATTATAGCCATAAAAGGGCATATTTGGCAATATAAGTGTATCATGTGCCAGTTTTGTTGGTTTTTGCCGCTATTTCGTGTAGGATGGCGAAGTTACTAGTTACAAGCTAGGATGTATGAGTATGAATCAGAAAAAAATTGGAATCTGGATAGTGGTATTGTTGCTTACTGGAGCAGGAGCATATTGGTTGGCAACTGCTACTCCAGAGCAAGGAGACATTAAAATCGGAGCGCTTTTGCCGCTTACCGGTTCCTTGGCCGGATACGGGGAAGATGTGCAAAATGGAATTTTGCTTGCACAGGACAAGCTCTCGGAACGTTTTGTGCATTTTGACATAGTGTACGAAGATTCAGGAGGGGACGCGAAAACGGCTGCTTCAGGAGCGCGCAAACTCATTGATATAGACAACGTGCCGGCAGTTATTGCCGGACCGGGGTCAACCGCCAATCTTGCGGTCGCTCCGCTTTTTGAGGGGAGCAAGACGCTGTTCTTTCCGATTTCCAATACCCCCAAACTTAACAGCGCGGGGGAGTATATATTCAAATTACTGCATGATGTGGATTTTGAAATAAAACCCACGGTGGACTTTATGTACGCGAAAGGAATTCGCCGCGCAGGAGTGCTCTACGATTCGGCGAGCGATTCAAATACAGCCGGTGCTAAGCTATTTCAAACAGAATTCGTTAAGGCGGGCGGAGAGGTGGTTTTCTTTGAGGGTTTTGACAGTAAGACGATTAATGATTTCCGGACGCAGCTTACCACTCTCAAATCAGTGAAGCCGGATGCACTGTATTTCATAACTGTAGGTAAAAGCGCCGGTGTGGCTGTGCGGCAGATGCGCGAGCTTGGGCTCACTCTGCCTCTGTTTGGCTGGTCGGGACTAAACGACGGAGAATTCTTTGCGGGAGCCGGAGCGCACGCCGAAGGGTTGACGATTATTGACCAGCCGTTCTCATGCCTCGGCACTGCGGAAGCCCGCGAGTATTGCGCTCTGTATGCGGCACGCTTTGAAGGCCGCGTACCCCAAGTATTCGGCGCTGTTGCGTACGATTTATTGTTCCTGTTTGTTGATGCATTTGAAACAAACGGTATAGAGGGTCCGGAGATTGAGAAAGAAGAAAAAGAAAAATTGGTAGCGTATTTTACCGGCAAAGCGTACAAAGGAATAAGCGGGGATTTACGATTTGACGCAGACGGAAATATTCGCGACAAGAATTTCGTATTCCGCGTTGTCAAAGACGGGAAATTCGTGGAAATACAATAACTCTGATTAAGCTTGCGGAAACAGATAAAGAGAGTAATGTAATTGCATTACTCTCTTTCTGTTTATATGAAAAAAACTATTTGGATTGCAGTAGTTATTCTCCTTATGCTCGGCGTATGGTGGTTTGCGAAAGACCCGAAAACTGTGGACGGCGAGACGATTAAAATCGGCGGGGCCTTCGGGTTGAGCGGTATTTGCGCCGAATTCGGGGAAGGTGAGTTGCGCGCCGTGACACTTGCCATTGAGGAAGTAAACGCGGCTGGGGGTGTGAATGGCAAGCTACTTGAACTCATTACTGAAGATACACAGTGTGAAAACAAAACGACAGTCAATGCTTTTCAAAAGTTAATTAATGTGAACAGAGTGTCAGCTATTATCGGTCCTACTTGGGGCGATAGCTTTCAAGGAGGGTATGCCATCTCGCAAAAGGCAAAAGTAGTTTCGGTTTCTCCCTCAACTGCGATTGAGGCGCTTGAAATCA
>JAUSHG010000049.1 GCA_030648695.1 bacterium
TCTTCATACTTTTTTGAACCGTTTTTTATAATAGCGAATGGTCTGCCGAAGTCCTTCCTCCAAATCTGTTTTTGGTTTCCAGCCGAGTTCTTTCTGTACCTTTTGCGTATCCGCAACCGCATACTTCGGGTCGCCGGCCCGCTCGCCCATGTCTTTGAGTACTAGCTTGATATCAAGCTGCCGCTCAATTTCTCTCAATATATCTATCATCCAGTGACCCGTGCCACTCCCCACGTTATACACCGAAAAGCCATGCGATTTCTCCGCCGCAAGCATGGCCGCCCGTGCCACATCCTCCACAAACACATAATCGCGCTTCTGTTTGCCCTTCCAGTAGTACGGCACCGGCTTTCCCGCGAGTGCAGCTTCCAGCCACATAGGAATAGCACGGGTGGCGTTCGGTTGCTCATCGTTTGGACCGTAGACGTTAAAAAATCGAAGTGCTGTTCCCTCTATGCCAAATGCATTGAAGTACGCGCTCATCACATGCTCAAAGGCAAGTTTTGACGCACCGTATGGATTTATCGGCCCGATGGGGTCGCGCTCGGCAATCGGTGTACGCTTCTTTCCGTCATAGGATGCCGCACTTGAGGCGTATACTAATTTTTTTATCCCTTTCTTTCTCATGACCTCCAACAACCGAACCCCGTTCATAAAATTATTTTCAAAATAAAACCGCGGATGCGTCATTGAGTAGGTAATGGTGGAGGTCGCCGCCAGATGAAACACCACTTCTACTCTGGAGAGAATCCGCAAAAGGAGCTTCTCATCTGCAATTGAACCTTCAAAGAATTGCGCCCGTTTGTCCACGAGGCGCTTGAAGCCCGATGACAGGTCGTCCAACACCAGCACCTCATATCCCGCATCACAGAGCAGGCGCACGAGATTTGAGCCGATAAATCCAGCGCCGCCAGTTACCAATACTCTTTTATGTTGCTTCGCCATTTGTAAATTATTCTAATTTCTAATTGCTCTAATTATTCTAATCAAATCACAATTTCTTAATCCCCAAATTGGGAATTGGATATTTCGGGCATTTATTAGGTCAATTAGAATAATTAGGTTAATTGAGATAATTTAATACCGTGTACCTTCTTCCAAAGCGCATACGTATCTTTGAGAAAACCCCAAATAATCCGCGGCCGGACAAAAGCGATAAACTTTCCGCGCCGCCCGACTTCGGAATCGGCAAACCCGTGCATGCGGTGAAAATGATGAACTCCCACTTCGCCTATGGTGTATCCGTTTTGAAGGGTAGAGAGGTACACCTCCACATTGATGACTCCCTGGGTAAGCTCGGACAGAAAGTTCACTCCTTCAATGACTTCCCGCCGGTAGAGCTTGAAGGCACAGTTGATGTCCCGAAGTTTCAACCCAAACAGCCCGCGCATGGTTACATTGTAGAGCGCGGACATCCAGATGCGCATCAGAGGGTCATTCCGTTTTATTTTATATCCAGTAACCACGTCGTACCTACCAATCTGCGCAAGCAGAAGGTCCAGTTCATTGATGTCAAACTGGCGGTCGCCGTCGGTGAAGAAAATAAGCTCCTTTTTTGCATTCTTGAAACCGGTGCGCAAGGCGCCGGCGTAGCTCACATCATTCCCACGACTTACGACGCGCAGTCCCTTAATCTCCTGCGCCAACTGCCTCGCAATGTCGTTCGTCCCGTCCGTGCTCGCCTCGCTTATGATGAGCAGTATTTCATAATCAGTAAATCTGTTTTGGAGGTAACCATGAATCTCCTCGGCAATAGCCCGCACGCTTTCGCGCTCGTTATACACCGGCACAAAAACGGAAATGCTGCGTGCGTTCATAGAGAAGCATTATACAGAACAGCGCGGTTTTCTCAACCAACACGCGATATTGGCTGCAACAGGCATGCGAGAAAAAAGAGCGTGAGAGTTGCCTCCCACGCCCCTGTATTGATTGCATAGTTCATGCTGCAGTTGGAGCTCCGCTCTGCCAGCGATGTCCCGCGCTTGCTTCAAGCCGTTGGCGTACGTGCTCTTTAGTATTGGCATATTGCCAGCCCCATTCGCGCAGTTCATTCACCCGCTCCGGCGGCACCACTGTATTTTTCATGACCGGATATTTCCAGTTCATCCGGTCAGTATCAAAATCCGGATCCAAATGACCGTTCGCCAATGCGTACTCGTGTAGCATACATCCGGGAAACGGGATAACCGCGAAATACGTGACATATGCCGCTCCCGCCTCAACCAGATGCTTGCCGAGTTCAATACTCGCAAGTATCTCTGCTTCGGTCTCGTCCGGGAACCCCATCATAATGTTAGTCAAACAGGTAATTCCCACATCGGTCATGACGCGAATAAGCTCCACCACATCAAGCTTACTGTGATTAAGTTTACCGGTTGCATACTTATCCAATATGCGTTGCGATGCTGACTCCACGGGACAGACAATTTCCGCAAAACCAGCGGAACGAAGAAGTTCCAGATACTCGCGGTCAATAACAAGCTGGCCGCCCTCCCTTTTGAGGAAGTGCACCAGGTTAACCCCGTTAATATCAGAAAGCTCAAGACCCAGGCCACGAACTTGAGTAAAGAGCTCGCGTACCCTTCCCTTGTGGGCAAGCAGGCTGTCATCCTCAAAGGAAATTTGAGTGATGCCGAGGCCCCGCAGATGATGCAATTCTTCAATGACCCGGGGAACCGACTTTAAACGAAGCGAGCCAATGTCCCCCGACTCGTCACGATGCGCTTTCTCCCAGGAGATATGACAATACTCACATTCGTATGGGCATCCACGTGAGCTCATGTATGGAGCGTACCGTTTACGTCCCCCGAGCACACCGCGAGGCGAGATGATACGGTCGTAGTGGCAAAATGGCATTTTATGCCAAGCTGGCACTGGCAACTCGTCAAGATTCCGATAGACGTCAGTCGGTAAGACCGGCTGATAAACGATGTTGCCATGGGATAGCCGTGCAATACCGGAGACATCATGAAGGTTTTTCCCTTCTGCATGCGCGCGGACCATATTAACGATGATCTTCTCCCCTTCGGTAAGACAGATAGCATCCACATTGCCAGTTTTCAGAAATCGCCCAACGAGATTTCGGGTATTGACTCCTCCGGCCAGAACGAGAATGTTCCGTGATACCGCCTTTGCAGCCGCGGCTACGTCAAAGGCCATGTTCGTCTGTGGCGTAAAATTGGAATGAATACCGACTACTCCATAATCGCCTTGGGAGATAATTTCGCTGATTCGTTCAACGGTCAAGCCAAAACGAACGAGCCCGTTGGGTTGCATCTGAGGATTGAAAAAGGTGCCTTCTAACGGGTCATCCTTTGTACCAACAGTCGCGTCTAGAATGTCGGCTTCAAATCCGCCCCGTTCAAGTGCTGCCGCAAGATAATACATCCCGAGCGATTCGCCGCGGCGGGGCGTTTCAATTGGATTAAGCTGATTTGGAGGATATATCAGTAAAACTTTTTCAGGGTTCATTATCGGTCCTGGGTTCAGTGTTTAAGGTGTACGTCAAAAAACAACAAAATTGGTCTCACCAGACCTTACTGTGCTTTATTAAACCTGTCAATGTCTTCCGGGGTTGAAAAGTAGAGATTTTTCGTACCAGCTACCGCCATGACGGGATGCGATTTGATAAATTGTGCCATCATTGAGGTCAAATAGTACTCCCCATTTTGATGCTTGCGCAGACGACAAGAAAAAATATCCGCATTAATGAGCAGAATGCCGCCGGGCACCAAATTGGAGCTGGGGCGCTTCGGTTTTTCTACCACATGAATAATCCTGCCTGTGGAAGAGAGCGTGGCTACCGATGCTTTTTCTTTGACCTCCACTATATGGGTAACCCAGCTGAACTTGTGCGACAGGCAACGCTTAATCTCTCTTTGACTCGTAACCTCATCTGCATACATGACAATAAAACGTTCACGCGGCTCAAAGAAGTCGCGGGTAAGCATGAGTGAATAGGCGTTACCGAGGGTAATTCGGTTGTTCTGAACATATCGTATCCGCTTTCCGCGAAACCTGCTTCCGAGAAATTCCCGGATTTTATCTCCTTTGTAACCAATCACTACGATTACCTCATCCACCTCCGAGGGCAGAGCAAAAATAAGGCGCTCAATGAATGCTTTACCCTTCACCTTTAGAAGTGGTTTCGGAATAGTGGCAGTGAGATGGCGCATCCGTGTTCCCCGTCCGGCCGCTAAAATAACTGCTTTCATTGGTGTCCCTTCCCTCTCCCCCTTTCAAAGGGGGAGATTAAGAGGGGGTTTTACTTACAAACTTCTAAACTTATAACTTATAACCCGCACTCTTGCCATCATCATAAAACATCTTCACCGTATCCAGAGAAAGCGCATCCAAATCAGAACCCCACTTGGGAATCTTCTTAAGAATATCATTCGGCACGGTGATGATATCACACACCGCTTCCTCCGCCTGCAGGATGTTGAGCACCTCCCGCGTACTTGCCCAGAGCAATTCAGCTTTTTTGTTTTCCGCAAGTATGACCTTTGCTTCGCTCATAATAGGCATTGGGTCCCGTCCTGTATCCGCAATACGTCCCGCAAAGACCGACACGACAGAGGGAGTGCTCGGTGAAAGCGCCTCTGCCGTTGCCTTTACCTGTACGAGCGTAAGAATGGCGGTTACATTAATCTTGACGCCGCTTGAAGCGAGTTTTTTGACAAGCGAGAGCGCGGACTCCCCCCGAGTATTGGTAATGGGAATCTTAACGTACACATTCCCTCCCCACGAGGCAATGAGCTTTGCCTGCCGTTCCATTTCGCTAAAGTCGTCGGAAAACACTTCAAATGAAATCGGTTTGTCGGGAATGGAGGAAATAATTTCTTTTGCAAAGAGAGCATAGTTTGCAACGCCTCCCTTCCGCATAAGAGTCGGATTGGTGGTAAATCCTTTAATCAAAGGATTCTTGGACAGCTCTTGCATCGCGGCCTTTTCCGCCCCGTCCGCAAAAATCTTGACAGTCAATTCTGACAGCAATTTTTCTCTCATATTTTCTGTGAATACTATAACCGCACTATGCGAAATGTTATTACTGCCGCGCATGCAGATGCGGATGCGCCATGGTCTGACCGCTAAGCACCCCAAAATGTATTCCGCACTGAACCCGTCGCGGCTCCTTGCGTTGCTCCCATAATTCAGGCAGAAGTTTCAGCATACCCGAGAGCACCTGCGGGTGGAGGAGTCCGGTATTATTATCAGAAGGAAATCGCCGAAGCAGTTGTTCGCTTGGAACTACCACTTTGTGCCACGGATGCGGCTTAAAGCGGTTATCAAACACAATGAAATCCCCCCGCACGACAGGAAGATTCACGTCTCCCATACAAAATGGGCATGTATCCGGAGCGTGGTCCAAACGGGGTTGCTCCCACGAACGCTGCATCATTGACTTCACGAATGCTGGACCCCGATGCATGCTGCCCCCTTGTATATGCTTCTCAAGACCCAATCCCTGATACTCCGATATGTCCCGGACAAAAAAGACCTGCCCCACACGGATACCGCCAAGAACTGCCTTCCAATTACCCTTGCTCGCAAGCACTCGCTCCGAAGATCCTTCGCGTCTGCCGGTCAGATAGTGCCAGGTATCCTCATGCGAACAGGGAAGAGAAAAACAGCCGTCACCATACACAATATGGTCATACTCATTCCATCCCCACTGATTGAGTATGGGAAGGTAATATCCGTTGATGCTGCCGTCATCGTGCAAACGAAGTGAGAGGAGGCATGACGGCCCCTTTCCCGAGCGCGGGTCGACAAATTTCTTTTGACAAAGCTCAAGCGTACTTTCTATGAGCGCGATAAGGTCATCTAATTCGCCCGGCGACAAAAGATTCTGTTTTGTATGACTCATATCTTTGTGGAATCCGAGGCGCGGCTTGCAAGAAAGGCCTCTACCTTCGGAATATCTTCAGGGACTGTGAGGGAACAGCCGCCGGAAGTCATCACCGCGTGCACCTTTTTTGTCTTAAACAGCGGATTGAGCATGGAAGAAAGATAATATTCGCCGTTTGCGTTTTGAATCGGTTCATAATAAAACACTTCTCCGGGAAGTACCATGAGCCCTATGGCGGCAATGTGTGAGGGAGGATTCTCTGATTTCTCAACGATGTGTTCTATGGTGCCATCATGCCGTAGCGCTACGACGCCGGCGGCTTTGGGTCGAGCGGTTTCCTTGCACAACCAGCTGTATTCATACGCAAGACATTCCTGAATATTTTTCGGGCTTGGAATTTCATCGGCATAGAGCACGAGTACCCGTTCATCTTTTCCGACATGCGCCGATGCTGAAAGGAAGCTAAAGGCATTTCCCTTCTCGCTCCCCTCCACATACTGTACCGCCCTTCCATGAAAAACACCCCCGCAATATGCTTTGATTTTTTCTCCAAGATACCTCACGACGATGACGACCTCCGTGATTTCTTCCGGAAACGCTTCAAAAATCCGGTCAAGCACTGTTTTTCCGTCAATCATAAGCAGGGGCTTGGGGACCGTCAGCGTAAGCGGCTGCATTCTTTTCCCTTCGCCAGCGGCAAGAATAATAGATTTCATACAAAAAGTTGAATCAACAAAATTTACTCTACTACAGCACTTAAAGCGCTGAGAGTATCGATAATCACGTCAGCAGATAGTACCTCATTGTACGGCTGACGGACCAGAACACTTTTCACGCCAGCAGCGTGCGCCGCCCCGACATCGTCTTTGGTGTCCCCTACCAGAAATGAATTCGGAAGGTCAATGTTCCACTTTTCTGCGGCCTGAAGCAGGAGTCCGGGTTTCGGCTTCATGCAGGAGCAGTTGTCATCTCTGCGGTGAAAGCAGATAAACACATCATCAAAAGGAACGCCGGCAAGAGTGTTTTGAATGTCATGCCATTCTTCCTTTGAGATAACACCATAAGCGATATCCGGTTGATTGGAAATAAGAAAAACAAGAAAACCAGCGGCTTTAACTTTCTCCACCACTTCTTTCGCGCTGGGTATTACCCCACTTAATGCTTTATATTCAGCAACACTGTGCGGCGGCCGCGGGCGGCCATCCATCACAATGGGTTTGAGAATCACTCCGTCACGGTCAAAAAAGACCGCTCGTATTTTTCCTTCTGTCATTTTTTTATGGACTCCCATTTGCCTTCAATCTTTTTAAGCTCTGGGTGAAATACAATGGCGTGCCACACGACCGCCTGCCACGCCTCCGCATGCGCCGTGACGTTGTCGGGATTGACGACCGGCACAAGGATGCAGGCGTCCGCCACTTTGGCCGTATGTCCTCCGTCGCGGGAAACGATGCCGACGAT
>JAUSHG010000064.1 GCA_030648695.1 bacterium
CTATAGTCGGGGAGCCGTTTCGTCTCTGTTAAAAGTGTAGCCAATGGTTACAAGTGCATTCGTTTACTTACTGTTGAGCCGCATGCTTAGGTAAAGAAACGGAATGCCGATGAAGCCAATGAGCACCTTAGCAAGGAATCCGGTGAGCGTTATCTCAAGAAGGTTGGGAGAGGCAAGTACGCCCAGGAAGGCAAGCGGGAAAAAGATAATGCTATCCACTGCCTGTCCAAGCACCACCGCTCCGGCGGTGCGCAGCCACAGCTTCGCCGTGCCGGTCTTTTTGCGCAGGTAGGCGTAGAGGTTGATGTTCACAAACTGCGCGATAAGAAAAGCGGCAATGCTTGCGCCCGCGACCCGCGGGAGGGCATCAAGAAGGGTATGCATGGCCTCGTCCACCACGCGGCTTTCTGCCGTGCCGGTCGTGCTTATCACAAGATGAGTCATGAGCAGAAACAGCAGTACGTAGACGGCGGATTTCCACATGCTCCTGATGGCCTCGTGTTTGCCGTGGAGTTCGATCAAGAGATAGGTGGCGTAAAATACACCTGCATAGAACACATTGCCGCTGTTCATCACTACTCCGAATAGGGGAATAGTTTTCGCCCCCAAAAGTCCTATGAGAATTAGGTTGAGGGTAATACTGCCGTAGAGCCACTCCTTTCCGAAGCGCGAAACAATCGAGATAAACAGAAACTCAATAAGAATGAGTCCGACAAATATGCTGATATTTTCCATTCATTTCAGTATAGCAGTGGTGGAACGAAAGCGTCTGTTCATAACTTTCCGCACATCGCGTGTTACCATTATATATATTTTCATGTCCTACCTGACTCCTCGCCAATATAGAACACTTATCATCTCGGTGCTTGTCGCCCTCGCCACACTTTTGGGGTTGGGTTTTTTTGAATTGTATTCCGGATACTTCTCGCGCTGGCAGTTTGAGGCAGTAGAAGAACAATTACAGGAAATGCTTCAGGAAGACGCACAAGCAGTGTCGCGTCATGCACGCGATCTGGCGTCATCCGAAGTGGTGAAGCGCTACATTGCCGGCGGTGCGGTCACAGAACTCTTGGGATATACGGCGGAGGAGAGCAAGCGGCTGGGAATAAACTTCATCACCGTAACAGACAAAGAGGGTTTCGTGCTCTCCCGCACCACCCTCCCTACCTTTCGCGGTGACTATCTTCCCGGCACTACACCGGCAACCGCCTCTGCTCTTACGGGCACACCCTTCACCTCTCTAGTAGCGGGTATCTCCTCGCCGCTCTATATCATTTCGGGAGTTCCGGTGATTGCGGATGGAGTGCAAATCGGCGCCGTCTTCGCCGGTCATCCACTTGATAGCGCCTATGCCGCACGGGCCATACAGACAGGATTCGGCTCGGGCATTGAGCTTGCGTTTTGGAGTCGCACAGAGGGCATCACCGGAAGCTCTTTTGCGGATGCGGACACCGCGGGTCTCCTTTCCGCTTATCTCGTACCGCTCGGAAATGATGAAGTCCTGCGCTCTATTGACCGTCAGCGGGTGAATCTCAACGGACACATGTATTACGCGCAGGTGCTCCCGCTTAAGAGAGGTACAGAAGAGTTGGGAAGTGCTATCTTTTTCCTTCCCATATCTCTCTACACGAGCGCCATATTGCTTCTGACGCTCCTGGCCTTGTTTGCGCTTCTCCTTGAAGCACTCATTCATCTCTACATTTCTTCTGCGCGAAAAGAATGGCGCGAGCATCTGGCGCTGTTGTTCTTCGTACTTATCGTACTCGGTGCCACTGCGCTGAGCGTGGCGCTCCTCAAGAGTCGTGTCTTGAATCTCAAACAACCCCCCTTTACGATTTACAACGCCACGATGGACTTCTTGCCGGCCTACGGTATTTTCACTAGGCAGGCGGAGCAGAAAATGGCGGTGCGTGTTACGACCGGAGGCGAGCGCATCAATTCCGCTCGGGTGCAGGTGCTCTATGACCCGAAAGTGGTGCAGGTGGAGGACATTCTCATTGGAAATTCATTCTGTCCGCAGGAGTTGTTTGCAGAGAAAAGCATTGATAACAAAAAGGGAGAGGTGCGGATAAGTTGCGGTGTGCCAACCCCGGGCATCTCCGGAGGTACGAGCATACTTGCCGAACTTCTGCTCCAGCCGCTTCAGGAAAAAGAATTTACACTTCAGTTTGGGCCGGAGACCGGTGTGTATGCAGATGATGGCCTCGGGTCTAATGTGCTCCGCGTTGCACAGGGGAGCAGTTATCGTATTGCCAAGCAGTTCAAGATATTCGTTGATGGCCTTCCGGAGATTGCCGTATTTTCCCCCACACATCCAAACAGCGCGCGTTGGTATCGGGAGCGGCGCATGCTCTTTACCTGGCCGCACTATGGTGACTTTGAATACTCGTTTGTTCTGGAACGCGAGGGGAGTACCGAGCCGGTGGCAAGCGGCATTACTACAGCGGACTTTGCGGAGGTGGAAGTTGCGGACGACGGGCACTATGCATTTAGCGTCAGCGCCCGCAAGGGAGGCAAAGAGGGGCCCGTCACACGCGTACGCGCACAGATGGATATGGTGCCTCCGGAGGTGCCGGTCATCACGGCAAGTGCGGACGATGTGGAGCGGGGAGAGGTGGTGCGGTTTCTGTTTTCGGGAGCAGATAAGGAGAGCGGTCTGCAAGGCGGATTCTATGTAAAGTTTTTCAAGGGCGAGAGTGATGAGGAAAGTATTTTCCTGCCGGTTTCGCCGCCCATGTTTCTGCCGTTTTTGGAAAAGGGGGAGTTTAAGGTGCGGGTGCGCGTGTTTGATAAAGCCGGCAACTATTCGGAGAATGACAAGGTCATTACCGTGCATTAAACCTGCTTCGTCTGGAAAACCGGATACAAAAAACAAGGCACCCATTGGAAAAGGGTGCCTTTGGTTATTTCGGCTGTACGTCGGGAACAGCCGGATGAATCGGCTGGGCAAACCGTGTTTCGGAACGCAACTGCAGAGTAAACAGGCACAGGTCAGCAAGAGGAAGGACAACATTGAAGTTCCGGTGCATGTACCGATGATGCAGAAGATGGTGACCGTTTAGCCGCTGAAATACCCAGCCAAGCTCCAGTCGCCGTTTCCGGGGAAGATGCATGCACCAGTGCAGGTACTCATATGCACCGTAGTAAGCGGCAATAGAAAAGAATCCGCCGAAGGTTACCGCCACTCCGCTCGGAAAGTCCAGGAAAAGAATGCTGAACAGAAAGAACGGAGTAGTAGCCAAAGGTACCAACACGCAGGAGTTCCACCATGCCATGGGAATGGTGCGTTTGTCCTCGTCGCGTTGCAGGTGATAGGTGGCATTTGCCTTGAAAATCCGATGGTGCGTTCCCGCATGTGCATCAAATGGATATGTGAATCCAAACAACGGACGATGCATGACGAATTTATGTAACAGCCATTCAAAAAATGATGCGTAGATAACACCTGCGATTACGGCGATGATGAAATACAGAAAAAGAATCATAGGTCATAGGTGTTTGCGGTTGAAACAACATGTGAAATAACTACTCCTGAATCAGTATAGCATGCGTGGGACGCTTAACTTTTGGCCAGATTTTGCTATGATACGTTCGGGCTCTTTAAACAAGTATATTCCGCGTCGCTCTTTGCCAAAAGGCAAAGCATTCGGAAATATACCCAATATATTCCGCGGTAGCTCAAGGGTAGAGCAATCGACTGTGAGATTTCCCTAATTGGAATTGGTATAATTAGGGAAAATGCCCGTAGAGAAACGAACATACTCAGACCGTCGTGAAGCGCTTATCAAAGCTGTTGCTAAGCGCAGGCGAACTCTGAAAGTAATGGCAATCGCATACAAGGGCGGGAAGTGCATGATATGCGGTTATTGCAAGTGCGATGGCGCACTTGAACTGCATCATGTTGACCCGAAACAGAAGAGTTTTTCTGTTGGTGCGAAAGGATACACACGTTCTTGGGAGAAAGTGAAAGAAGAAATTGATAAGTGTGTCCTCTTGTGTGCCAATTGTCATAGAGAAGTAAGTGCGGGCATCACGCAGCTTCCTGCTGAAAAGCAGGT
>JAUSHG010000068.1 GCA_030648695.1 bacterium
TCTACAAGGTTCAACCTTGTATCGGAAGAAAGGTTGAACCTTGTAGAACCTTGAAGATTTTGCAACATACGAAGCGCCGCAGTCGCATACGGCCTTGCCGCCAGAGCGACCCCCTGACTCTTACGCATCTTCACCGCAGACACGGCCTCCATAGCACGAGTTATCTGTTTGATATTCTTCGTGCCTTTAATACGAAGTCGGATTGTACGTAGTGTGGCCATGGAATAGTTACAAGTTGAGAGTTAGGAGTTTCAAGTTCAATGAGAGAATTTTCGGTAATTAAGAAGAAAAATCAATACTGCTAACAAAGGTATAAAAAATCGTAAGTAGATCTCGAAAATTGAAAGCGCATAAGTAAGAACGATTGGAAGGGTCGAAGCATAAATTGCGAATTTATGAGTATTCTTGAATGTTTCAGGCCTCTTAAAAAGAGACAGGACTACAAAAAACACTACAGCATTTATTAGGGTAACAGAAAATAGGATGATCGAATATGTTAAAAACCCCATCAGGAATAGAGCTATCAGAGCGAACGGAGCAGCGGAAGATGGAAAAGGTCCAGTGATTGCGATCTGGGAAAAAATCATCATGACGACACCACTAAGAAGTGCGAATCTGCACAGAAATACAAGCGCATCACGGTATGGCTTCTGTGGCAGGACTTGATAAAAAGCAGGGTTGTAAACACTATTCTTTAAATCAAGAAAAAGTGATTTTTGCAGTATGTCGGGATAAGGAAATTTCATTATAAACAAATACTATTTAAAATAATTCTTGCTGAAGTCGGAAATTGCGGCCTTAAGTGCAGTAACGGTTTCGTCAGAGAGTTCGCCGCTCACGCGAATCATTTCCAGCACCTTGGCCTGACGGTCGCGCATGAACTCAAGGAGCTTACTCTCAAACTCGCGCACGCGGGGAACCGGAGTCGCATCAAGAAATCCTTGTGTGCCGGCAAAAATAGAAATCACCTCCTCCTCAAACGGCAGGCCGCCGTACTGCGGCTGTTTGAGCAACTCGGTGAGCCGCTGACCGCGGTCAATTTTCTTTTTGGTCTCGCTATCCAAGTCCTGTCCGAACTGGGCGAAGGCCGCGAGCTCACGGAACTGGGCCAGTTCAAGGCGTAGCGTCCCGGCCACCTTCTTCATGGCCTTGGTCTGTGCGGCAGAACCGACGCGGGACACTGAAAGTCCTACGTTAATAGCCGGACGCGCACCCTGATAGAAAAGT
Organism: bacterium; assembly: GCA_030648695.1. Classification (GTDB taxonomy): domain Bacteria; phylum Patescibacteriota; class Minisyncoccia; order Phycocordibacterales; family UBA10002; genus UBA10002. The sequence goes on from JAUSHG010000068.1 coordinate 1,228, forward strand.
TCGGGCTCCAGATAAATCTGTCCGTCAGTAATAGAGATGACGTTCGTTGGAATGTATGCGGAAATATCGGCAAGCTGGGTCTCAATAATCGGGAGCGCGGTAAGCGAGCCGCCGCCAAACTGCTTGCTCATACGCGCGGCGCGCTCAAGCAAACGTGAATGCAGATAAAACACATCTCCCGGATATGCCTCGCGGCCCGGCGGTCGGCGGAGCAAAAGAGAAATCTGCCGATAGGCCCACGCATGTTTGGAAAGGTCGTCATAGACAACAAGGGCGTCCTCGCCTTTTTCCATGAAGTACTCACCGATGGCACAGCCGGCGTAGGGAGCGAGATACTGCAAGCTTGCGGCCTCGGAAGCAGACGCGGCAACCACGACAGTGTATTCCATAGCACCTGCCTGTTTCAATTTCTCTACAATCTGCGCAACCTTGGACTCCTTCTGCCCTACCGAAACATAAATACATTTCACCTTTCGGTATTTCTTTTCCTTTCCCTGATTGATGATGGCGTCAATCGCAATCGAGGTCTTTCCGATTTGCCGGTCACCAATGATGAGCTGGCGTTGTCCGCGGCCAACCGGAATAACCGCGTCAATTGCCTTAATGCCGGTGTGAAGCGGCGTATTCACCGACTCGCGGGTGATAACTCCCGGAGCGATTTTCTCCAGCGGATAACGCTTCATCGTTTCTACAGGAAAGGCCGGACCTCCGTCTTTTGGATTGCCGAGCGGGTCTATCACGCGGCCAAGCAATGCATCGGAAACCGGAATGGAAAGAATGGTGCCGGTGCTTTTGACATTCTGCCCTTCAAACACGCCTGCGGAGTCGCCCAAAATAACGGCCTTCACCGAGTACTCTTCAAGGTTAAGCGCCATGCCGTAAATAATACTGCCGTCTTTGCCCTCAAACTCCAGAATTTCCGAATACAAAACACCGGACAGTCCGCGGATTTCCGCGACTCCGTCGCCTCCGCGAATCACGACACCTACGCGCGAGGTGGACGGCCCCTGCTTTATCTTCTGCACCTCGACTTTCAGTTGTTCAATAATGACGTCTTTCATAAATTATCAATTTACAATTATCAATTTTCAATCAATTTCCAATCTCTTAATTTTTATTGAAAATTGAACTTTGATAATTGAAAATTACTTTAGTAGTGCTTCTTTAATCCGCTCCATCCGCATCTTGATTGAATTATCCACCCGCACATCCCCGCTCTCAATTACCACTCCACCAAGCAAGCGCACATCTGACTGTGCCACCACTTCTGCCTTCACGCCAAATTTGTGCTTGAGTCCTGTCTCACGCTCCGGCGTGTACACCACAACTCGCTTCACTCCCTTCTCGCGCAAACGACCCTGTTCATACTCGCGGATAATGTCCGGCAAGAGTGAAAGTGCGTTCTGGGATGCAAGCGTCTGTGCAAACTGCCTTGTAGCCGCTTTCCTGTCGCGAGGATTTTCCTCTACGAGCGCACGAAGCGTTTGAGCGTATTGTTGGGGGGTATAACGCATATGCCACTTTTAACTTTTAACCTTTGACTGTTAACAGTTAAGAGTTAACGGTTAATGGTTCTTGCGGACTTCGCCTTTCTCCGTCTCGCGCAATGCTGCCAACGCTTGTTCTACCATCCTGCCCTGACTCTTGGCGTCAAGCGCATCCGAGAGTCCTTTTTCAATGGTTTCAATCACGAGCCCCCCGATTTCACGCTTCACCTCCTGCAGAAGCCGCTGTTTATCTGCGGCAAGGCGCTTCTCGCCTTCCTTTCGCATTTTCAGAACCTCCATCTCGGCCTCGGCGAGAATCCGCTTCCTTGCCTCCTCACCGCTTTTCTTGGCCTCCTCAATCATTCGTCCTGATTCCAACCGTGCCTCTGAGAGCACCTTCTCTCTGTCCTGCTCAAGAACCTCCATCTGCTTTGCAATCTCCTGTCCATGCTTCTCCGCCGCGGCAATTTTGTCGCGACGCTCATCCAACAGGCGCATCACGGGCTTGTAGACGAATTTGGCCAAGACCAAAAGCAAAATCGTGAAGTTCACGATTTGCGCAAGCATGACGCCCCAGTTTATTCCGAGAGAATGCAATAACTCCTGCATAATCAAGTACCAATCAACTAATCTTGTACCAAATCTACTAATAACAACCAATCCCGAATACGAATCTTATTCGCAGGTATTGGCAGATTAGTTTCATTTGCAGATTGGTACTTAATTGGTAGTTATACGAACTTAATAATCAACGCGACTACCAGCGCGTAAATCGCGATGGCCTCCGCGAATGCAATGGCCAAAATCATGGCCGTCTGAATCTTCGGTGCCGCCTCCGGATTTCTGCCGATGGCTTCCATGGCTTTCCCTGCGAGAAGTCCGATACCGATGCCCGGGCCAATGGCTCCGGCGCCGATGGCAATGGCTGCTGCAAGTGGTGCTATATCCATACGTTTATATTGCTAACGATTAATAATTAAAATGATGCGCTCATACTAACGTATTTCGTGATTACACTCAATACCGGGAAACCATTAACCGTTAACTCTTAACTGTTAACAGTCAAAGGTCAAAAGTTAATAGTTCGCCCGAGCCCCTAATGGGCCGGGCGCGTCCACGTCGCAAACGAAGTCATTGCAAGTGTTGCGAAAATGAGCGCCTGAATGAACCCGACGAAGATTTCCAGTCCCAAAAACGGAAGCGGCACGACATAGGGCAGGAGCATGCCGATAATCGCGAGTAGGACTTCCCCCGCGAAAATATTCCCGAACAACCGGAAGCCCAGTGAAACAATTTTTGAGATTTCACCGACAATTTCCAAAATACCGGAAAATGAAGAGCCAAAGTCGCGCAGGGTGAAAAAATTGCCGAGGTGCCTGATGCCGGAGGTCATGAATCCGAAAATGTGCGAAAGCAGTACCACGAAAATACCGAGAGAAAGCGTCATGTTGAGGTCGGAATGCACCGAACGCAACAGGGGCACAAATGTCTCCTCGCCATGCGACACTTCCGTAAATCCGATGCTCCCTACCCCCGGCAGGATTCCCATCCAGTTGGCAACCAAAATATAGATGAAGATAGTGGCAACAATGGCAAAAAATTTCTTGGCGCGCTCTCTGTCCCCTGCCACGGTTTCCATGAAATTGAGGAGCGACTCTACCACAAACTCAATAAGATTTTGGAATCGCCCCGGAATTTTCCGAAGTCCTGCCGAAAAAGCGACGGCGATGAGAACGATAACGAGTACCGCCAGCCACGAGGTAAACAGTGAGTTCGTCACCGCCAGGGGGCCGATATGAAAGAGGGTTTCGGGGACTAAGCTTATGTGCATGATTGATTTTGTTATGAGCGCAACGAATTGCAAAATCATCACCCCGTAGTGAACCGAGTCGGCGAGGTTCTACTACTGGGGTAGTGGCTACTTAAGTATTCGTGATACTTTGCGATACACCAGAAAACTTGATAACAGAATAGAAATCACAATACCTGCAAGCAGTATCCACGGTGAGGTACTGTACAGGTTGTCCAGCCATCGTCCGACAAGCGCAAAGATGACAATGGGAATCGCGATCGTATACCCCAACTCCCCTGCCAACTGCCACGCACTGAATTCCCCCTTATCAAAGGGGGTGCCCCGACTTTGAGTCGGGGCGGGGGTTGTTTCTTCCGTGAGTTGTTTCTCTTCTCCCTGCACGGCAAAAGTATACCCCGTGTTACAACATTTTGCATCCTGTCTTATGTTTAGGTACTACAATGCCAATTGTGAGTAGTAATACACTGCTCCAACTGATATTTTCAAATTTGTAACACGGGGTATACTCAAAATCACGGCTCTACACAAGGTATTTCAACGGCTAGGACGTCTTAGCCGTTGAATATCCCCAAATCTGTCAACCTGTGAGGTTGACAGATTTAATGGAGTTACATTTGTGGCGGGACGACCCGCACTTCCTGCGGCTTCTCCTGCACTTTGCGGTGCTCACTCATGAGAAAACCCTTGAGCACATGCGGTCTCCCTACCCCGCGAAAGACAAACGACTTTTCCGGCCCCGCAGTCGCAAGCCGTATGGTGCCGAAGTGTAGCAGGGTTTGTAAAAATCCGGGGACTTCAACAGACACATCCTGAATCATTTCCAGTCGTGTAGAAGTTATATGCCGATTGAAGAGTCCGAGTTGGTCCACACTTATCACCCGCTCGTTCGTGATATACCACACATCCAGATAGTAATCAGTCCAAAAAATCGCAAGCAGAATCCACAGCATAAGCAGCCAGAGAAAATAGACAAACACAAAGAGCGCGGCCACATTTCCCTCAATGGCAACCTGACCGGTAAGTATGGTCCGCACTTCGCCCGGAACCAAAACATACAGAAGGAGCGGCACGCAGGCAAGCGCAAGAATCATGAGAACACGGCTAAAAAACACAAACCAGTGCGCCCGTGCGGTATACAAAATCTCTTCCGTTGGTTCAAGTTCTAGCATAATACGAACGTACGAACTATTTGCGAAATACGAAAGTGAGATCAGAAGGAAAGAAGGGCGGCGCCTGCGCTCAAAATAAGCACCGCACTCACTACAATATACAACCCCTCCATGATTACGATGCCGCGCGCCTTGCGACCGAAGCGCTTCCAATGAAAAAAGAGCACAGCACTCAGTATAATGGCGCATAGAAGCGCTACAGCAAAAAGCACCGCGAGAAGTGTTTGCGTTATTGCTATGCCGGACATGTTCGCTACTAGTGTAGCATGTTGGCCGGGAAATGCTGGCACTGCGTAAGAATGAACCTTCTCTGCCGTCTAGTTTGTATATGCGCAGGTCATTATCAGCTTAAGCACCATTCTATGCGTACCACTAAAAACATGAAGAGTCGTGGCAAGGGTTCAAAAAGCCGCAGTTCTTCACGCAGTTCCAAGAGCCGGCGTAGCCGGTAGTTACAGTCGATATTTAGCAGCTAAATAGAACCGTATGGACAACAATTCATCAAATACAAATACAGTTATTCTGGTCATCATCGTCATTGTAGTGCTTATCGGAGGGTTTGCCCTCTGGTATCGCGGTGCCAACAATCCGGCAGACAACGGAAACGGCATCAATGTTGACCTTAACCTTCCGGGCGGCACTAGCGGCGGCACAGTTGAAACAGGAGGCACCGGCGGAAGCGCAACGCAATAGATTTCTGCGCCCTCAAACACCTCCACATCGGGAGGTGTTTGTTGATGTGACTGGATTCAAGTTGCAGAAACTTCAAATGCAGAATAGGGACCCGGGGGGAATTGGTCACAGATATTTTTCTGCTGAAAAATTCAGCGACCCCTCCTCGCGCCGCCGCGCTCCGGCCTTGAGCATTCATCCCATGAATGCTCACCCCTACCTCGGCAACCTGCCCGTGCAAATTTTTGGACTCACCGGGAATCGAACCCGGGCCTCGTCAATGCGAATGACGCGTAATACCACTTTACTATGAGCCCATTTGTAAAAATTTGTTCGGGTGCACGAATGCCGCGTAATGTTTACCCGTCATCCCCCTGTGAGGATGCTTGGGCCGCTTTACTACGGGCCCTGAAAATCGGCCATCTTAATCTAGCAATTATTCGGGCAATATGAAAGTTGACTCCCCTTGAATTATCGGCACGTCTGACGCATACTACCTGCAGTTATGTTAATTTTCCGTTTTGAGCTTACAGGACTCTTCTACGTCCTGAACTACTGGCTCCTTCGCGAGCCACTCATTTGGAACGTCCTCCGAGGGTCGGAGGAACATGGATGCAGTTCACACAGCGAACAGGATTGGCTGCCTCCTCCCGTGTGAGAGGAAATGCCAGTATCTTATTACTGTCGTTCCTTTTCAAAGCGAGAGTCCACCCCAGTGCAGATGCAAGGGGTGGCTCTTTTTATGTCCAAAGATTGGCGAGTCGTTAAAAATATTGTAAAATCGCCCTATCGGGCCGTTAGCTTAGTTGGTAGAGCGCCACATATGTCCCGATATTGTTCAAATCTATCGGATTTGATTACAATATCGAGGATCCTCGATAACTTTGGTGGGCCCTTAGCTCATCTGGTAGAGCGCCACATTTGCAATGTGGAGGTAACCGGTTCGAGCCCGGTAGGGTCCACCAAAGTTATCGGGACAATGTGGAGGTCGCCGGTTCGAATCCGGCACGGTCCACCAAAATGCTTATATAGGTTCAGTTTCTCGTTCAGTATTCACAGATCGCGAAGAACATATCTGCCCGCGCAGTGCGCGGGCTTTTCATGTCCGCTTGCGGTGCAGGGCGAGTGAGATAATATGCTCCAAAAAATGCGCGAGGGATGCGCCGACAGCATGAAGCGCTTTCGGCAGAAGAGAATGCTCGGTCAATCCCGGAAGCGTGTTCACCTCCAAAAAGTAAATGCCACGGCGAGGGTGGATAATAAAATCGCTCTGCGAATAGTGGGAAAGCCCAAGCGCACGATGCACGCGAAGCGCCATATCCTGCAGGGCTTGCTTTTCCTCACGGCTGAAATTCCCCGGAACGGCATGCGTGCTCTCTCCGCTGTATTTGGCGAAGTAATCAAAAAAAGGAGAAACCGCCGGAGCCCTGATTTCAACCGGAGGGAGCGCATAGTGCGCCTGCTCGCGGAAATCATCAATAATCGCACAGCTTCCTTCCCTGCCCTGGATATATTCCTCCACCATGACGCGCTCCGCCGCGCGAAAGGCGTCATCAAGCGCATGTTCCAGCTCCCTCTGTGTTTTCGCCAGAGAGACAGCGTGCGAAGAACCGAGCATTGCGGGCTTTACAATGGAGGGCTGGGGAAATGAGCGATACAGGCGGTGCGCCGCCTCGCGCACACTGCCGCACTGCTCGCGATTCAGCAGTTCATGATACGGCGTCTTGATGCCCTCATTTCTGAGCCACTCTTTTGCAAGAGGTTTCTGCATCGCAAGCGCCGAGGCGAAGCTTCCGCTCCCGGAATACGGAACGCCGAATGATTCAAGCAGACGCTGTATTTCCCCGTCCTCGCCGTACTCGCCGTGAAGCGCATTCCACGCAACATCAATCCGCGCGAGCGCCTTGTGCGGTTTTTGTTCTATACCCTGCACGTGCCACAGCCCTTTGCGGTCAATGAAAATATCCACCGGTACATACGCTTCCGGCAGATGAGTGAGCACCGTGGCTCCGGTTTTGAGAGAAATATCGTATTCAGAGGACGGCCCGCCGCGCAAAACCCCTACCCTGATTTTTCCGGGATGAATCACGGGGTAATTATAGCGTCTTTCCGCACGATTTGTTTTCCACACACAAGATGTAATGCACTACGTGATCTGTCATTCCTATGAAAATGGGAATCCAGGCCGTCTTGAATCTGGATTCCCGCCTTCGCGGGAATGACAGAGAAAGACCCTAAAAAATGCGCCTCCGTTTGCGCTGGAATTTGAGCACGAATCGGTGTGCCTCACTGGAAACCAGAAAAATATCCCTGCGGGAAATCTCTAATCCTTTATCATTAATCCTTAACACTCCCCCCTCAGAATCAAACCCGAGAATTTCGCGCGGGCGATGCTTTTCATCCTTTACGACTGCAACAACTGGAATGGACTTCCCTGCCCCCGCAACTGCCATTTCCGCCGCGCGTTTCTGTATCTCGCCGCCGTCAACCACGATAAGCTGCGGAAACGTCCATTCGGGGTGATTCAATCGTCTGCGGATAATTTCCTGCATGCCAGCCGGTTCATTCGCCCCCCGCAGGCCGCGAACTTTAAACAAACGGTACTGCGCGGGCACTGCATTTCCGTCCTCTACCACGGTCATGGCGCCCACGATTTCCTTCCCTCCGAAGTGCGACAAATCGTATGCTTCTATTCGAAGCCGCGAAACTGACGCTAAACCAGAACGCGGAACTGACGCGAAATCTCCATTTCGCTTTAACAGAGCTATGTCCTGAACATGCTTGAGCGCAAAGAGCATTCGCTTGTACTCAGAGGCCTTTTCAAACTCCTGTGTCTTGGCCGCTCGCTTCATCTCGCGTTCCAGTTCGCGCACTATCCGCGCCTTTTTGCCGGAAAGAAACAACTCCAACCGCCGTATGTGCTTCCGATAGTCCTCGGCAGAAATTTCTCCAGTGCAGACACCCGGGCACAAACCGACTTGCCGGTTAAAACATGGCTTGCATTCCTTCTGCCCCTGCGCTTGAGAAATACGGCCTGAAATAGACGTCAACGTGGCAGGTTGACGGCTTGAGATATGGTGTAATTTACCAGTTTGCCAGGGGCAAGGAACGCACTTACTGTCCCGCCATGGGAAAATGCGGCGGATGATTTTCATGGCTTCCTTCAGTTGCATTCCATGCGGGTATGGCCCATGGATAGTTTTAAGTTGTAAGTTTAAAGTTTTAAGTTTACCAGCATCCAAATCGTGCTTGCGGACGAGAAGAACGCGGGGAAATTCCTCCTTGGTGATAACGATGCAATTGAAGCTTTTATCGTCCTTCTGTATCGCATTGTAAGGCGGCTGGAATTTCTTGATGAGGTCTGCCTCAAGAAGAATCGCCTCCAGCACTGAATCGGTTCTGCGGAAATCAATCCGTTTCGCTTCATCAAGTACGCGTGCCGTCCACGGCCCGCGGGTTTGCGCAAGTCGCCCGTCAAAATAACTTCGCACACGGCTACGCAGAGAAGTGGCGCGTCCGATGTAGAGAACCTTTTTGTTTTTCCCCAGGAAAAAATACACGCCCGGCGCATCCGGAAGGCGCTTTTGAATGAGCCGCCTCTGTCTCGAAATAAACTCTGACAGTTTTGGTGGTATTTGACGTGGCATGATTACTATGCTACTATCACATTCGGAAAAATTCAACCACAACCTGAATCAAAAAAATGAATATCCTATTGATGGAGACCGACGACCAATTAAGGCATGCTCTGGAAGCATTTCTAACCCGGGGTATGAACTCTCGAGGAATATACGTCTACTCGTACTCGAGTGAATCGGAAGCCCGTGCGGCGCTTCAACGTTGGGCGAACTATCTTGACTGCCTCATTGTAAACGTCAAAACGCCGTGCGGGGAAGGAATGGAGCTTGCCCGTGACGTGCGCGAGCGATTCCCTCGCGCCAAAATCATTGCGATGAGCGGTGCTTTTTACCAGCCGGTGGAAGTCCAGGCGATGGAGAAACTGGGTATACACGCCCTCTACAAAGGCGACATGCCGAAAGCGCTCGTCGCGGTATTGAATACCCCTTAGCTCCTCGCTCTTATCCACCACAGGCCGTCCTAGATTGTTTCGGGGCGGTTTTCTTTTGCACACGGTAATCTTAAATCTTTAATCCAAAATCTTTTTTAAGTACTCCCCCGTGTATGACTTTTTATGATTCGCCACTTCCTCCGGCGTACCTTTGGCCACAATCTGTCCCCCGCCGTTTCCTCCGTCAGGCCCGAAATCAACAAGGTAATCCGCGCATTTGATGACATCCATATTGTGCTCAATCACCACCACCGTATTGCCATGGTCTACCAACGTCTGGAGAATTTCTATAAGT
>JAUSHG010000080.1 GCA_030648695.1 bacterium
TTTTCTCTTTGTGGTAATAGACGACAAGCCCTTGCTTCATCAAGTTCTTCAAAATATCATAGGTAGTTCCGCGATTTATCCCCGCGGAGGTTGCAATTTTACGCACCGGCGAAGGCCCCAAAGAAAGCAAAATAAGATACACCCGTATCTCCTTTTCATCAAACCCGAGTTTTTTGAGAATTTGTACGACGTCCATAGGGTTCTTTATGGTATCACTATATTGAATCTTGTCAATAAATTCCCTGCACAATCTGTGGATAAGTTATATTTAACAGTAAATTAGCCTAAAAATTAACATTTACTTGTCATAAAATGCTTAAATATTGAATTTTAATGTAAAAATCTTGTTTGACATATACTCTGCCCCCTTATAAGGTGAAAGATACATTCCCTATGACCGTTTCCCTTGATTTAGAGCAAAAAATTCGCCTTGCGCTTGCACAAAAAAAAGCCCTCATAAAGCGAAAAGCAAAAGGATTTATCAAGCATGACTATCTGGTCCCGGGCGGTCCCTACGAGGAGCAATGGGATTGGGACGCTTTTTTTGTCGGCATGGCGCTGGCCTCTGAAATTCCTTCGGAAGCGATCTATTTAAAAAATTGGTGTCTTAATTATCTCGAGCATGTGCGCCCTGATGGCTTTACTCCCGGACTTCTTACTCCAAACGGAATTGATCATCGCCTCAAACACATAAAGCCTTTCCTTGCGCAAGGCGCGTATTTTGCAAGCATGTTCCTCAATGAATTTGAATGGATCCGTCCCCATTTTTCTACCCTTAAGCGTTCGGTTCTTTATCGCGAGCGTCATAATTTCGATGCCAAACGCGGACTTGCCTGCTGGTACGACAGCATGGAATCGGGCGCGGACAATAATGTTGCCGCGCTGAATTACCCCAAAGGAACCGTTGTTGCGACCGACCTCAATACATTTCTGTACCGTGAGTATCATGCAGTGAGTCACATTGCAAAAAAATTGGGAATGTCTTCGGAAGCAACATTTTTCCGACATAAAGCTAACGCAATTAAAGAGGCGATCAATACCTATCTTTGGGATTCGGAAGATGGCATTTTTTATAATATTGACCGGCGTACCGGAGAATATATCAAACGCGTGAGCTATTCAAGTATTATTCCGCTTTGGGGCCAGGTAGCACCATTATCGCGCGGAAAAACAATGATTAGGCGTTATCTTTTGAATCCAAAAAAATTAAGAGGGCGCTACGGCATCCGCACCCTTTCCGCGGATGATCCTGACTATAATCAGAAAAATATCATCAAACCCTACTCGAATTGGCAGGGTCCGGTCTGGCCCCTTTTCAACTACTTGTCAATGAGTGCTCTTTTGAGTTATGGTTTTAGAAGAGAAGCCCAGTGGCTTGCGGAGGTAACCGTCCGCCTGTGTCTTGCGGACATAAAGAAGTCCGGAGGCATGCATGAAAACTACCATTCGGAAAAAGGAACCCCCCTGGCCGCGCCAAATTTTGTCAGCTGGAACCTTTTAGTAGGTCAAATGCTTTCACAAACAAAAACCAATACCAATCCTTTTCAAATTGTTTAGCTCTTTTATTGCGGTATGCCCACGTAAGATTGAGGGTCTTACGCGGGCATACCGCCCAATCAGCAACACCACCCTTGTGTCCTTCGAAAGGAACTAGTCCATGAGCGACGCAGCAAAATCCGCCCAATACGGTGTTGACAGGGTCCGTTCCGATCGAGACTACCCCAGCGATGGCGATGAAACCGCCGCGTGGCAGGGTCGTTTCTCGGCTCAATACCTGGAGCCGACTCGCGAACAGCTCGACGCGGCACGGGCGCAGATTCTCCAACGCACGACAAGCGGGGAAATGGTCGTCACCATCCCATTCCGCGAACGTGACAATACGGTCGGCGGAGTGCTCGACGCTCTCGCCCAGTGGCTTCCTCCCGCTTCAATTCTCGTGGTGGAAAACGGCAGCAGCGACGAGGCAATCAGCGCCGTGCGCGAACGAGCGGGCGTACGCCTCGCATACCAAGACGACCTGCTCGATACCTTGGACTGGGCACGCCTTCTGCCGCTTCTGAAAATCGACAAGCGACCGAAAGGCAAGGGTGTTGCGGTACTTGCCGGATCCTTGTTCTGGCACTTCATGGTCCGCGCCGGCCGCATCGGGCATCCGCAGTGGATCATGGCACACGATGCCGAGATCCGCGAGTGCGACCGGTATCGTTCCGTCGAACACCTTGTCTGGGCGACCCTGCAACGACAAAGCGCCCACTATGCAAAGACGGCCAAGTACGGTAGAACGAACTCTGCCTGCATGACCGCGCGCTCCATGCTCGCGGTTCTGGCCAACGCACCCGGAAATGTCGATCCGCAAGTGCGACGCCGGGCGGCTGACCTTTTCGAGCGCCTGGTTCCGCACAAGTGGATGCTCACTGGCGAATTCATGATGCGCTTTGAGCTCGTCATGCGCCGCCCTTTTGCGACAGGCTTCCTCGAGGAAACGCTGGCTTCTACCTTCGCCGAGGATCTCGGTGCGTCTACCGGCGCCCACACCGTGCACGTGGCCAATCCGAATCCGCGCATGGATGCCGCAAACACTCGCCGCAAAGAAAGGATGATGCAACAGCAGATCAGCAACTTCATCCTTCTGCTCGCCGTCTTCGGCATTCCGACCCACGAATGGACGAGTGCGACAATCGAAGAACTAAATCGAAATTGGATGTCCACCCCACACGCCATGGGCTGGATCACGGATGACGAAGGTCCAACATGCGCGGAGATGTTGCCCAGCGATCGTATCCTTCCGTCAGTCCAGATGCTCGTGGACGGCGGATACATTCTGGGTGACAAGGTCCGTCAGCTCCTCGACAAGATCCCTTAACCCCCCCCCCGCACCACGACACGCCCGCCGGACGAGCCTCCATTGAAAGGAAGCTCGCCCGGCAATTTTTTTCCAAATTTTCCGCAAATAAAAACACAGGTACAATGTGCTGGCAACGGCCTATCCGCCTCTCGCAGCGCCGCGCATACCATTCGGTTGGGCGGCACCCGAAAACTCGGCGGACTCCCTCGCTGCTCGGTCGCTTTCCCGCTCATTTCAAAACTCTCCGCAAATAAAA
>JAUSHG010000081.1 GCA_030648695.1 bacterium
ATCTGTGAAAGGAAGAAGATGGCCTCGGTGTAATTTCCCTTTTCAGCAAGCGCCTTGGCGATATTCTCACGCGCGGCGGCATTATTTTCCCGCGCCATTTCAAGTCGAGCCGCTATGAGGTGGATTGCCGGACTTCGGGGATTGTGCTTGATGGCCTCATCATATGCGGCCTTTGCATTTTCATACGCGCCCTCAATTTTTAGCGGAACAACTGATTCATAAACGCGTCCGAGCTGAATCAGGTTTTCATAGTTGGTCGGGCGGAGGGTAACGGCCTCGCGCGCAGCTCCCAATGCCTCGCCGAACAGGGTCTGAAATTCGCTGCGAAGCTCATCAGCTGTGGCGGTTCCGGCGGTTCTCCCGAGCAGTGCATTCATCCGCACCAGTCCCAGTTCAGAAAGCAGTCGGTAATACAGGTCGGATTTGTGGAGTGCTGCGGCGCTTGCGATAAGCTTCTGCCCGCCGTCTATATTGCCGGCAACCTGCACCGCCCGCACTCCGCGTTCAAAATTCCAGGCCGCCACATAGCGCTTGGAAAGAGCGAAGGCGAGTGTCAAAAACCCGATGAGAAGCAAAATCAGAAGCAGAACCGAAACAAAGCCGGCCTTTGGCTTTTCCACAAACGGAATAAACCGGAGCGGGACAAACTGCCCGTGTATAAGAGCGGCAAGAAAGAGTCCGGTAAAGAGAAACGCGAGCGCAAAAATGGTCTGCGAAGGAATGTAGATAATTGAGAACACCCACAGAAACAGCGCGACCAGGAATGAGGAGGTGATGAGATATTTGGAAAATATATCGGGAATCTGCGAGAGCATGGCGCGGAATCCGGCATAACAGAAGAATCCGAAGAACGTGAGCCAGGCAAGCAATCCAAGAATGCCGAGTGTCGTCAGAAACGTCGGGATAAGCCCCACCCCGTAATTAAAATCAACATTCCAGAAAATCGTGCTGTTCACCGCGGCGGGTTTGTACTTGAGCCATTCGCCGACAAACGTCCCCGGGCCGGAACCAAGCAGGAGATTCTCCGACAGGGCCTCCTTTGCGACCGAAAACGTGGTCTGCCATGAGGGACGCGCCTCAATCTGCGGCGGAATCTTGAAAAATGTGGAGAGCGGACCGCCAAGCGCACTGCCCCAGATAATGAATATCACCGAGATAAGAAGAACGGCAAGCGAGATGCCCGGAATGCGGCGGCGGACTTCCTGTGGCGCCTCTTCCTCACTCTCCCGCTCGCGGCGGTACGCAATGAGGTAGACAAAAAGCATAAGCGAGAAAAGGCCAAGCACCCACCACACCTCGTTGAAATTGATGACGGCAAGGAAGAGAAGCGAAAGACAGAGCGCCGTGTAGTTGATGATTTTAAACAAGCGGCTGAGCGAGATAAACTCGGCCGTAATGAGAGAAAGAAGCGCAATGGCGCCGAAGAAAATACCGAGGTCGTTCCATTTTCCCACCATATTTCCTACCGGGTCGGTGAACAGTGAAAATGAGAGAAAATCAGCGCCAAAGAAAAACCGCAACACATGGAACAGCGCAATGACAAAAAACGAGAGGAACAGCGCCATGTAGGTCCCGAACACCTGTTCCTTGGCGCGAATGAACAGCGGCACAAGAAAGACAAGCAATGAAAGCAGGAGAATGTTGATGGCGGTGCCCACCTCAACGCCGCCTCCGATAAACGAACCGGTAAAGGACGGTGAGAACAGCGCCGAGAGCAAGGTCACTATGACAAATATGCCAAGTGAAGCCAACAGGCCGGTCTGCGGAATAAGAAACTGTCCGTCGCGCAGGCGCGCAATGACCCAGATGCAAAAGACGAGAATGATGCCGAAATAAAGCAATGCGGCCTTGGAAAGCGGCAGGGAAAAAGTGGAAACCGGGATAAAAAACAGCGGAATGAGAAAGACAGACGCGAGGATGAGACGCGAAGCGATGCGCTCCAAAAGCGTCTGCTCTTCTTCCGCAGTATCCACAACAGCTTCTTCAAGAAGCTCAAACCCGGCGTCTTCAATGGTGACCTTTGACATATAATAGTTCTTAGAGAAAAAACATAGTGTTAATACTCCACATTATAGGCGAAAGAGCGGGACGTGCAAGGTGGACAAGCGCCAAAAGCGTCCTTGATTTTGCAGAGATTTCATGCTATGCTCATTTTTAGTTGTGCCGGATATTCGCGCTAATTTTGTCCGCCAGAGGCGGCTACAAAATTGAGCGTCCCGAGCGAAATCGAGGGACTGGTCCTTCGACAGCTCAGGACACGCAATCCAGAACCACCTGCGGTGGGCAAGATTGGTGAGGAAAGTCCGAACACCGCGTCTCGACATTGTGTCGGGACAAAGGTAACAGGTAACGCCTGTACGGAGCAATCCGCGAGGTGCGAACAGAAACGCTCAATTCCGAAAGGATAGAGGTCCTGTGCAAACAGGGCGTCCGCACAGCAATGTGCGGCTGAAACGGCCAAACCCTTACCTCGGTGCAAGACCGTATCCTTGTGCGAAGCACAAGACCGCGAAATAAAAACGCAAAACTATTCCCGTCATGAAGCGCGAAACAGACGCAAAAGAGTGCAGCGTCGGTTCTGCGTAAAGTGTAGCGTCAGTTTGGCGGTCGCGCGCTTCGCGCGAGGGAGAGTCGCTTGAGTCCGACGGCGACGTCGGACCTAGACAAATGAATATCGTCAATTTTGTTCACCACAGGTGAAAGACAAAATTGAGCGTCCCGAGCTTGTCGAAGGATGCTCGATTTTGCACCACCTGCGGTGGGCAAAATCGGCACAGAATTCGGCTTATAGGCACAACTAGATTGATGAAGAGACCCGCCCTAGTGGCGGGTCTTTTCTATGGTGATGATATCTCCAACGGTCAGATTTTCTTTTTTCATAAACCCTGCTGGCAGTTCCAGCACATATGCGGCTGGTTCTTTTGGGTAAAATACTTCAGGAAAGGTTTCCGGTCCCGCATTCTCTTCTATATCAACGATGATTAGTGTTCTTCCTTCTGCGTATTTCTGCGTTTCGTTTGCGTCATTCTGCGGTTTCCGATTGATATCATTTAGCCAAATGATATCAATCGGAAACAACATGTCTTTCATCCAAATACCGTGAAAGGCCGCTTTGGGAAACACAAACAACATCCCTTCATTTTTTCGAAGCTCTTCTTTTCCGGAGAGGCCCTGTATACGCTCTGCATCCGTATCGGCAAGCAATGCTTCAATAGCCACCCCCTTCCCAGTAAGCAAGACGGCGTCATCCGGTACATCCTTTTCGCGCACTCCCGCCTGCAATAATGCAAACAGTGCGAGCAGAGCAAAAACAGCAATAGGGGTCTTGGTTTTAAACATAGAAATATGGGTTATGGTAAGGAAGCCAGATTGGTTATGGGGAAAAATCGGGGCTAGGATGCTTAACCCAAAAACCTCGCCTAAACCGGCCTCCTAACCCTAACCCTGTTACTTAATCCTCGGGTGCAACACAAGCACAATCCAAAGCCGCAGAGGGACAAGCAGGAGCCAGCACCAGCCCACCCACACCCAAATCGGAAGCCCTAGAAGCGCCATGTTGAGAAATGGTGCCTGCAAATATACCCACTCGCGGGCAACGGTATTCGGCAATTGATGTACCAGAAGTGCGAGCACCACCGTAAGAACCAAAATGAGGAGATAATGCCCGGAATGGCGCACGTGAATGCGCAGTTTGACAAGCGCGAACGCAAACCACAGCACAGCCACCGTAGTGGCTATTCCGATAGAAACCCCAAAGCCAAGCGCTCCCGCCACAATCATTCCCGTCATAAGCAGAAAAAGCAGGTGCTCGCTTATGTCAAAGAATCCGTGCCACAGCGTATCCGGCCCCTTTTTGAACGACAGCTTTTCCCCGAAGAAGCCGCTCAGGAAATAGAAAAATTCAAGCAGAGAGAGTGCTCCGAAAGGATAGAGGACGAGGTACACCCACACTATTTTCATTCCTGCATAGTTGGGATAGAACCAGAGATGGTTATTTACGCCAAACTGGTCTGCAAGAATTGAGGCGCCGGTAAGCGCGATATAGAAGAGAGCGAAAATCACCGGCCGCTGCACTGCGAGCCAGAGAGTGCTTTTCTGTTTGATATTGATGAGCCCGAACGCGACCCAAAAACAGAATACGAATCCTCCGTACCACGCCGGAAAACCCTTAAACCCTGCAAAGGCAAATCCGATTGCGCCGATAAGAGCGCCAAGAAGCACAAAGCGCGAATATAAAAAACGTTTGTCCTTTGAGAGAGGCATCATCATTATTGTAGCAAATCTTAGATAGAAAGTTTTACACACCTCTCCTCTTCCTCTCCCCCTTTTCTAAGGGGGAGATTGAGAGGGGGTTGTTTGAGGCGGGCAAACTTATAAGCTTTTTACTCACCCTCTCCTGCAAATTCACATTTCCCTTTTTCGTGAGTATAAGCGTATCCTCTATGCGTACACCGCCAAGGCGCGGAATATATACACCGGGTTCGCAGGTAATCACCGCCCCCTCGGGTAAGTCCCGCTTTCTCCTCTTCCCCTCCCCTCCTTTTCTAAGGAGGGGATAAGAGGGGTGATTGGGCCTTGGCGATACACTCGGCATCTCATGCACCTCCATACCAATCCCATGTCCTGTGGCATGGATAAAATATTGCTCTAATCCTTTTTTCCTCAAATAATCTCGGCAGAGCGCGTCAATCTCCTCCCCACTCATTCCCGCTTGTATGTTCCTGCAGGCATGTTCCTGCGCCTCCTGCACTGCACTATATATTCGCCGGAGTCGCGCTGAAATCTTGCCCA
>JAUSHG010000087.1 GCA_030648695.1 bacterium
CCCGTGAGCGTAATGAGCCGGAAGTTGCTTTGGCGACTGATGCCCAAGCGGATGTCCTGCGCTCCCGTGGAAAAGAAGGGAAGCGTGCGGCTGGGACGGTGGGTGGTATCGCCAATGCGCACAGCGTATTCACCGGTGACGGTAAATGGCTGGGATTGCTCAATATACTGAACGATCTGGTCCAGCACCTGCGGACTGTTGGCGACAAACGCATTGGCGACCCCGATGAAGACGAGCTCGTTGATGAGCCCCGTTCCCGGTCCCGCCGTGCGAATGACGTCGTCCGCCGTGCCTTGCACCCCGTCAAATCCCCACCAAATGCCAACCCGTGTCGGCGAATAGGTATTGGCGGTGAGATTTCCCTCAAACCTAAGGGCATTGTTAGTGTCCGAGCTCCGAATCTGGAACGCTGTAACGTCATTGAGCCGGAATACGACCCCACTCGAAATGTACAGCGAGAAATGCACCCGATTCCCATACCCCAGTTCATTGGGCGACAGGGGATTCGGGACACCCATCCAGCTTCGCAGGGGAGGCGTCGTGAGCGATATCATTCCGGCGGTCCCAATTGCGCCAGGTGTAAGCGGAATGTACGCGGTAGGACCGGTTCCCACGGCTCGGTTCTCTCGGATCCCGACCATGGCGTTGTCACGGGCGCCATTCCAATAGGGAGAGTCGGGCGAGGGAGCCACCCAGATTCCAATGCGGAAAATGGGTGCGGCAGTCGCGGCCTTAATCGGACGACCGTGTCCGTTAGGACCGCGAAGGAGCGTGTCCTTGACCATAAAGGACAAGTCCACGCTATCACCCTCATCTCCCAGGGTTGTCTGGACAGGAGGTGGAGCGGCTGATGCCGGCAGTGCGAGCACGACCAACATGTAAACGAGCGCTAATCTTAGCAGTATTTTAGTTTTCATATCTGAATTCAATTGTGAGTTTCGTCAGTACAGTGTCAAATTATCTGTCCGTTAAGAGTTGTCCTTTATTATTTCTCATACTTCCTTTTGTCTTTTATGCAGTCCCGATTCGCGGCCATCTGCTCACAATTGATGAGCACGACTGTCCTTTTGGATATATCCCCTGTCCGTTAGTGCGTCATAAAGTGATGTCCTTTATGATTTTTGCCAGTTTTTGATTGACCGATTGTCCTGTTGGCTACATTATTTACAAGTGATTAAGAAAATACTTGTACTGCGTGCTGTGGTCCGCGTGAAAAATGCTGTTGGTTTGGCATGTGAGCAGATGGTATTTGAAAGCTTTGTGCAGTTCGAGCGTCTTGTGAAGGGTACCAGTGCACCATGTACGCATTCGTTTCGTGTATGCGCAGTGCCGGTAACTGTTTCCACTGGAATTTCGGGTAATGACCGACTGACCATTTAAATTTTATGCATAGTTTCAACCTTTTTAATACCGTATTGCTAAAGCCGAAGCAGAAAATGGCTGTCATGCAGGGCATGGCGGCGTTTTTGGTATGCCTCATTTTGGTTACGTCATTTCCGCCCGTGCTTCTCGCACAGGAATTTTCGAGCAGTCCGTCACTCGGAGATGAGGGAGAAAGCGTTGAGGCGGTGTCGCAGGAGGCAGTCATAAGCACCGCAGAATCAAATGCCACTTCTGAACCTGTCGTGGTTTCCTCTCCCATGCTGCAGTCAAACGGGGGAAGTTTGGGCGATGAGGGCGAGGGAAACGGGGCGGAACTGCAGGATGCGAGCTCTGTTCTCGCCAATCCTTCTCTTGGGCAGGAAGATAGCCGGTCTCCTCCGGTTGCACAGACCGTTACTGGTACTGTAACGTTTCCTTCCGTAACCCCACTCACAGGTGGCGATGCGGAAGCAGAAGGGTTGCATGGGCTTTCTACCAGCGCCTCGCTCGGCGATGAAGGAGAGTTTATTTCAAATCTGCCTGTGGCAGGACAGGCGGCATTTCCTGCTGACGAAGCGTCCTCCGCTCTCGCGGACGGTTTGCTTATACCGACATCAAGACCTTCGCTTGGCGATGAAGGCACACAAAGTAGCACGATAGCCGCGCCGCAGACAGCATTGTCCGGAGGAGGGTCCTCATCACAGCAGCAGACATCCACGGTCTTTCAATGTCCCGGCCCGCAGATTCCGGTCATGGCGGAAGACGCTCCGTATACTCCCTGGCATTACGAAGTTGACAGTAGGGGATGCACCATCGTGGTGTGGGGAGAAGCACCAGTACCGCCCGCTTCCGCCTCCATCGGCGATGAGAGACCGGTAACCACCTCCATCACCGCAAGCACCCCGGCAGACACTGCAATTGCCGCGCCGGCATCTTCCGGTTCTCTTGGCAATGAGGGAGAGCGCACCGTTACTACCGTATCCGCTCCGGCCACGGCGGCCACCGCGGCTTCTTCGGACATTCCGGAAACGGCGGGAGGGTCACTCGGAGACGAGGCGGACGCTTGGACGTGGACTTCTTCAGCAGCCACTACGCCGGCAATTTCCGAAGGCATTCCGGCTACGAGCGGCTCTATCGGTGATGAAGGAGACGGTGGCGGAATACTTGGAGCCCCTGCTTCCGCTAACGGAGGAGGTTCGGGAGTCGGAGGGGGCGGAAACAGTTCACAAAACGCTACTCCGGCCGATGAGGCGGCAGTAGAGTGCGCCAATCCGAGCGCTGCCACCTTTGCTGAACTGCAGAATCTTATTGTTCGGGGCCGCGTTCTTGTTACGGACTTCAGCGTAAACGGCTTCGCACAGGAAGGGGTCGTAACCGTGCGCAACGGGACCGAATGCACCTTCTCGGTTACCCTTGCCACCTACGAAGTATTCTTCTCCGGAGACATGCGGCTTTTCCAGACCGACCCTACCTCGGCCAATCCAATGCCAATTGGCGATGGCGACTTCGCCAATCTTTTTGTTGATTTGCCTCCGTGCATGTCGCAGACGGTGCTCTTATTCGGTTCAAATCCGCCGGCCCGTCTTTCAGCCGGACAAAGCTTTGGTCAGCTTATCGGGACTGCACGAACAGCCCTTGAAGCCGGTCCGTTTTGCACCGAGGGAATCCCCGTCGGCAATCAGGTGGCGGAGCTTGAAGTGCGTTCAATGCGGGAAGGAGTGCTGACTACCGGAGTATCCGTTTCCGGAAGCCAGAACGGCACCAGCGGGGTAACTGCATACACGGTTACGAAAACCGGAGAGAATATCCAAACAGTGCTCTCGGTTCCGTTTTTGGACCAGAATCAGAACCGTTTCAGTGGATGGAGCGGGGACTGCACAGGAGAGCAATGCACGATAGTGGTTACCCCGGGAACGAAAAAGACCGTGGTGGCCAACTACGTGTCCCCTCTGCCGCAACTTACCGGTTCATGTGAGGCAATTCCGGGGACGGCGCGCACCGGCCAGTCAATTTTTTGGCGCGTAACCGCCTCCGGAGGCCAAGGTGATTACCGTTTTGCATGGGACACGGGTCCGGACGGCTCGGTATCCGCACGTACAGCCAATCCCCTGACTACGTTTGTATACCTGACCCCGGGAATGAAAACCATGCGGGCGCATATTTTCTCGGGTCCGCAGGTCGGAACCGAGTATCAGTCCATCGTGGTAACCTGCCAGGCCGAGATTCTGCCGCTCATTGCACCGCCGCCCACAGGCGCCTCTACTTTGGATACTGCTCCCATCGCACCGCCTCCGACCGGAGGGTCCATCGGAGATGAGGGAGGAAACATTACCGCACCACCTACCGGTGCTTCGCTGGGAGATGAAAACGTGCCGATTGGCGCACCGCCTACCGGTGCCTCACTCGGAGATGAGGGAGGAAATATTACCACGCCCCCAACCGGCGCATCCATTGGAGATGAAAACGTGCCGATTGGTGCACCGCCTACTGGCGCGTCCTTGGGCGACGAGGGAGGAAACATTACCACGCCTCCAACCGGCGCATCCATCGGCGATGAGAACGTGCCGATTGGTGCACCGCCCACACAGGCATCCGTAGGAGACGAAGGTATTATTCCTCCGCCTCCCGCACAACCGACAGGCGGTGGCGGGGGTCCGGTGTCACCGCCTCCAACAGGTCCGGTTCTCGGTAGAACCAGTGGCGGAGGGTCATTCCCACTCATGTTTGTCATTCCTACGGTCCGGCAGGATTGTACCGGAGTAACCGTGCAGTGGTTTAGCAACCAACCGGCCAACGGCTATGTCGTGTATGGACCTCTTTCGATTGCCAGCACCACATCGGCTACATCCACGTTCTTTGGATACACCAACCAGCAATTTTCCACCTCAACGGGTCTTACCACCAATCACCAGGTCTCCATTACCGGACTGGTGCCCGGAGTAACCTATTTCTTCCGGCCGGTAGCCAATTTCCTCGGTCATGCACCGGTGCTCGGCCCGGAGATTTCACTTACGGTTCAAAATCTAAACTGCGGCGGTGCGGCTCCCGTCGTGAAAGCGGAGTGCCCCTACATTTGGGACTCTCTTGGGCTCGGACGTGATAATAATCCGGAGCAGGTACTGCGTTTGCAGGTATTCCTGAAGACCGTAGCGGGTATTGATACCCCCGTTACTGGCATTTTTGATGCACAAACCGAGGCAGCGGTGCGGATTTTCCAGGCGCGATATCCGGCGGATATCCTCGCTCCCTGGGGTTTGACTGAACCGACCGGATTTGTCGGGGTGACTACCAAGCGCAAAATAAACGAGCTTCTTGGCTGTGCTACACCGATTTCAGTAACGAAAGCCGCTCCTGTTCTCATAGGACCTTCGGTTAAGGAAGAGTACAATCTTGAGGATTTTGCCGAAAAAGAGGCCTACAATGTCAATCCGGATATCCTCAATGGAGACGCGTTAAACGGAAATGGGCGCAATTCCACCAAAGCAACGACCACTTCGGCTACTTCAACAGCTCTGGGAGGCAAATCTACGTCCACTCTGGCAGAACCCATCAAGAATACCGTCCAAAACCTCAACCAGCGGTGCTCATTTACCGCAAGCCGGTATACGCTTGCGGATATTCTGCTGTTCCCGCCGCGGCTTATCCGGTGCACCGGAGCCATACTCATTTCGGATACCATCAACAGAGATGATGATGTTCCCAAGGAAGAAACCGAAGAAAGTATAAAGGACACGATATAAAGGACACCGAGAGGTGTCCTTTATCGTTGTCCTTTATAAATCCCCACGCAGGAGGACAGATTGAGCCCTGTCGTTTTTGGTGTAGCGTTGAAACGTTGAATAACGAAATGCAAAAAATAGCAGTCAACCTGCCACGTTGCGGCCTCAAACGCGGCAGGTTGACTTCAAAAATAGGTATTTCGTTATTCAAAGTTGAAAAAACCAGTCAGTCCCTCCATGGAGCTGAAAGAAACGGGGAGTGTACCCGTCTCAATGTAGAGCGGTTTCTTCTGAGCAGGACGACTAAAACTGCGGCTTAAGTGTAAAACTCAAGAATTAAAGTGTCGTAATTTATAAGCTAACTTAACCAAATACTACTATGACTATAGTTTCAACAGGCCTCCGGGGATTGGTCATGATTGCTCTCGCTCTTTCAATCGCGAGCACTGCATTGGCCCAGACCCCAAGCGCCAACATTTCGGTCAGTCCGCCTAACATGGTGACTGTCGTAACGGACAGCACTGCAGGCACGGTAGTTGCAGGAATCCAGCGTTCCGCGACTACGAGTACAGCGGTTCCATTTGCAACCATTGTGCTCGCAAGCAATCAAAATCAGAATGTGCAGGTCAGCGGCATTCCGATAACACTCAATCTCTCCGCCGGAGCGACCAGCACGGCGCTCTCAAACTGTCAGCTCTTTAATCAGAGCGGTGCGGCGCTTAGCTCGGGTACCACTCTTCTGCCCGGTACCAATACAGTTACTCTTAATTCCGCCTTGGTCATTCCTGCGAATACCGTCCAGAACCTGACATTGCGCTGTAATGTGACCGGCGGGGCATTGGGCGACACCTTCCAGATCGTAGTGAACTCGACGGCGCTTGCAGTAAGTGCAACACCGACAACGCCGGCCCCGGTACTTACGGTAACGGCAACCACCATTCCGGCCATCCAGTTCAATACGATTCCGGTTTCCGGCGTCACACTCGGCACACTCCGTCTTGATGCATCTCCTGGCGGAGATATCAGAATTTCCTCAATACCGGTCTCGGTTACGACTACGGGGGGAGCCAGCGCCGGAAATCTGTCCAACTGTCAGCTCTTCAACCAGAACGGAGCCGCACTGAACGCTCCGGTTAACGTGCTCGGAAGCGGAACCAATGTGATTACGCTTACCACGCCGCTCGTGGTCGGCGCCGGGACGTCAGCAACCCTTACTCTGCGCTGTACGGTCTCGCCGGGAGTAACGACGGGAGGTATTCTCCAGGTTACGCCGGGCGGAGGTACGCCAGTTAGCGGAGTGGTAACGAGCACCGGAGTCACTCTCTCGCCTGCGGGAACCTCGCTTGTCGGAACTGCAGTATCGATTGTCGGAGCGGCAACCATTCCGGTCCCCGGAGTACCTAACACCGGAGTCGGCACGAATACGCCGATGCTTGCGCTTCTTTCCGCAGTGCTCTTCTTGACTCTCGCCGGAGGCATCTATCTTCAGAGAAGCCGCACGAGCGCCTAAGAAGTAATTCCATTATTCCGTCAAACCAAAGGCGTACTTCCCGCAAGGCAGTACGCTTTTGGAGTGAATCATTGAGGACTCACTGTAGAATATGAAATATGATTAGTATAGAAAAATCAAAACTGAATACACTACTCGCAGGTTCCGTACTCATGGGCGTGCTGTGGCTCGTGTTCGCATCTCTCTCTCTTGTGCCGCACGTCAGTGTGTTTCAGCAAGAAAGAGAAGCCGCAGTAGTGCCTGCAAGGGATGTGCCGTCTCAAACTCCGGATGGCACACCGCCATCTCCTGAATATCCTCCGCTGTTTGCCGCAATTCCGGCAGTCAGGCAGATGCAGACCTCCAAGCCGGCTGTTGTCGCCAGCAAGACGCCTGTGCGTCTGAAAATTCCCGCACTATCCATCAATGCAAGGGTTGAGGACGTGGGAATTGCCAAGAGTGGGGCGATTGCTTCGCCAGGAAGCTTCTCCACGGTTGGGTGGTACAAGTACGGAGCCAAACCCGGCGAGAAGGGAAGTGTGATTATGGACGGACACGTGGACAACGGGCTCGCTAAAGTGGGAGTGTTCAAACGTCTTGAAAATATCAAGGAGGGGGATAGGATTTTTGTGGAAACCGCGGACGGCAAAACGTTTGAGTACGTCGTAGAGCGCATGGTTACCTATCCGTACAAGTCCGTGCCGATGGCGAATATTGTGAACCAGAAATCGCAGGCCGAACTGGTGCTCATCACCTGTGCCGGTGAGTTTATGAAGGACCTAAAGACCTACACCGAGCGGCTGATAGTGCACGCGGTACTCGTCGAGCGGGTGTGATTGTCAAGGACTGCCCTTGACGTGTCGACCTGTGAGGTCGACACGTGGTAAAATGACACTATAACTATTCACGATATGCGTACTAATAAAGGCAACAATTATTCCGGCAAGGGAAACAGAGAGTTTCTGCGGGTTGCACCACCCCGTCTTGAGGGTGTGGTAAAAAACCGAGGCATCAAACCTGTCCGGAAGAAGAAGCAAAGTTAGAAATCTGTCGACCTCACAGGTCGACAGATTTGTATCAGGACCCTACGGGAACCGCCGAGTACGGCTTTCGGTCACTCATAAATTTCCTGACGGAAATTTTGTGCGACCCCAGCTCGCGGTTTTTGCCTTGAGCGAAGCTCAAACAAAAACATCGCTGTGCTTTTCGATTCCCCGATGCGTGCAAAGCAATTTGCTCGCTTAGGTCAATTTTCACTTCGTTACAATAGCCCTACGGGGAATCGAACCCCGATTCCAGCCTTGAAAAGGCCGTGTCCTAACCGTTAGACGATAGGGCCATGCCCGCAGACGCGGGAATTTCTAATTCACCTAATTTCTAATTTCTAACGGAGAAACCAGAAACCAAGCACGAAAATCATAGCATTTTTTGAGATTTTAGCAAAAAATGTTATATTTCTAGAGATTTGGAAGGGTACCGAAGCGGTCATAACGGCACCGACTCGAAATCGGATGAGGGCGAAAGCTCTACGTGGGTTCGAATCCCACCCCTTCCGTTCGGTTTTGAGAGTGATAGAGGGCGGTTAGCTCAGTTGGTAGAGCGTCTCGTTGACGTCGAGAAGGTCAGAGGTTCGAACCCTCTACCGCCCACATGGAAAAAATTCCGGAAAGAAATCTTGCAGGACAATTTGATGCGGGTCATCAGGAATATTCCTCGTTTATTGAATCTGACCCCATCCGAAATTTTTTACATTACCCGTCCGTCATCCGGGAGCTTGGAGACATTCAAAATAAGCGCCTGCTTGACATCGGCTGTGGTGACGGACTGTTTGACCGAAAACTCGCTGCAGAGTATGGGACGAAAATAGTTGGCTATGATATCTCTTCCAATCTCATAGCTAGAGCGCAACAGCAAGAGAAAGAATTACCGCTGGGAATCGAATATACGGTATCAGATCCGATTCAGTTCCAATCCACTGAGCAGTTTGATGATGCAGTAGCTGTGATGGTCTTGCCGTACTCGCCGAATGCACAATACGTCCGGAATTTTTTCAGCTCCGCGCATAAAAATCTTAAAGCGGGAGGCAGATTTGTTTGTGTTGTGTTCAATCCAGAGTTCAATGGGTTTAACGAAGTCATAGCCAATAGATTTTTCCGGAAAGCGGATGAACAAAAAGTGGATTTTGATTTTCTTGACCTGAACAGTAAGGAAGTAAGATTTAATGCGCAACTCGCTCAGTTCTCAAAAACCGACTATGAACGCGGGGCCCGGGAAGGCGGCTTTGAACAGATAGAATGGAAGGCGCTTATTCCTGACGACGAGGGCATCAAGAAATTCGGCGCGGATTTCTGGTCAAAGGTGGTTGAAACACAGCCATATTCCCTCATTATTGCGGAACGTGCGTAAATTAAAAAACATCCGCTGAGGCAGATGTTTTGAGGGTGAGGGAAAGGGTTAGAGGGAACGAATGAGTTCCTCAAGCCCTGCGTCGTTGTCGGTGCTGAGTTTAAATGCCTCAAGCTCTATAACCGGCACTGGGCATTCCCGCGGCGCTTTCATGTCGTAGCCGTCAAATTCAAGGCATAACAAGCGCTCTTGTCGTGAGATTTTTCTCCATCCCACGATGTAACCCTTTCGCTTGGTGCCATTGGTGCCATTCGTAAGCCAGAGAAACATGACTTCCCGTTCAAATTGCGCGGCTTCTGCCTCAGTGAGCGGGGTGAGGTTGTTGTTGCGGGTAAGAAGACGATTCAGTGCCCGCTGTAGTACATCCTTTGAGATGTCGGAGATGGGAAGGGTGTGAACCGCTTCCTTCCATTGAAGCTGGGGTAGGGTAAAGGTCGTGTGCATACTACCGTGGAGCATAGCGCACTCCTCTTAATCATTCAACACGGGAACGGGCATTGCAGTGAAAAGCATATGGGCTAATTCGTGCGAATGAGCCCATATGCTTTTTGATATTTAGTATTGTGCAATTGAAATTATCTCCCCGTATGCAAATAGAGATAAATATCTTCAAGCGCTTTGACGGCATCGCCGGCGGCAATATTATTCTGGTGATACTTCCCATCAGTTACATCCCCAGCCGCCCATATGCCGCCTGAAAAATCGCTGTTTCCAACCAATCGCGCGCGCTGTGTCCGCGGGTCTACGACAATTTGGCTGTACTGGTCAAGCTCAATGACGCTTTTTACAAATTCGGTGGAAGGGGAGGAGCCGATTTCCACGAAAATACCCTGTACCGGAAGTTCCTTTTTTTCTTTGGTCTCACGGTCAAAATAAACAATTCCGGTAACGGTTTTGTCTCCCTGCACCTCCACAATGTCCACGCCAAGCACTGCATGCATTTTCGGATTCTCCAGTACCTTTTTGACCGTAACTGGGTCGGCCTTGAATTCCATGCCGCGGTTTAAGAGCACGACACTCTTGCAGTAGGCGAGGAGTTGCGCGGCTGTCTCAAATCCTGCATTGCCTCCGCCGACAACCGCCACATCCATGCCGGCAAAAATGGGTCCGTCGCAGGAGGCACAGTAGGTAACTCCGTTGTGCTCAAATTTGTCCGCCCCGGTTGCCTCCAACTTGCGGCGATGACTGCCGGTCGTTATTAGTATTGCTTTTGCCTCATACGTTCCACTGTCTGTTTCAATGGAAAATCCCTTCTTGTTCTCTCCATTGATAATTGATAATTGAACATTGGAAATTTTCTTCACCTCCTCTCCCTCCTTAATATCTACGACATCCCCCTTGTACGCCTCAAGATGCGCCTTGAGCATGTCGGCAAACTCAATTCCGCCGACTTTGACGGTGCCGATCCAGTTCTGGATTTCAGGCGACACGGTACGTTGTCCGCCCCATTCCTTCGTGAGGAAGAGGGGTTTGAGTTGTTTGCGCGCGGCGTAGACGCCGGCGGCTACGCCCGCCGGACCGCCGCCGATGATGGCTAAATCGTACGTCATACAAGTTCTGAAGTTTAGAAGTTGATAAGTTTGGAAGTCAGAGTAGGATACATTATACCGCAGAAACTTCCAAACTAAAGCCGAGCCCGTAAGGGCTCGGCGTAACTTCAAACGTATAACTTATTTCTTCGCTCGGCGAAGAAATGCCGGAACGGCTCCCCAGTCGTCATCTGAATCCTCAAGAACTTTTTTTTCTTCTGATACAACCTTCGCCGGTTCTTTGGGAGGAAGAATGGTGTTGAAAATCTTGCCCTTGTCCTCGCTTGCCTTCTCGCCTCCGATTCCGAAGAGCGGTTTGGCGCGTGGAGCGCTGTCAGGAAAGCCGGAAGCAATCACGGTGATTTTGATTTCTCCTTTTTTAAGCTTTTCATCGCGAATGGTGCCGAAGATGACCTTGGCATTCGGGTCAATGGACTCGGTGATGGTCTTCGCGGCATCCTGAATTTCAAACATGGTGAGGTCGTCGCCGCCGGCAATTGAGAAGAGCACGCCGCGGGCACCGTTTATTGAGAGCTCAAGCAGGGGAGAGTTGATGGCCATTTTCGCTGCTTCCTCTGCACGCTTCTCGCCGGTTGCCGTGCCAATACCCATCAAAGCCGAGCCCGCCCCCTCCAAAATTGAGCGAATGTCGGCAAAGTCCAAATTGATGATACCGGGGGTGGTGATGAGGTCTGAAATGCCCTCAACCGCCTGGCGAAGCACTTCATCGCACATGGCAAACGCGGCCTTGGCGGTGGTTTCCTTGCTGATGGCGGCGAGCAGGCGGTCATTGGGAATGACAATGATGGCGTCAACGCTTTTGCGCAGTTCTTCAAGGCCCGCCTCCGCCATGCGCAGGCGCTGATTGCCCTCAAAAAAGAACGGCTTGGTCGTCACCGCCACCGTAAGCGCACCGAGCTCCTTGGCGGTCTTTGCGACAATCGGAGCCGAGCCGGTAAACGTGCCGCCTCCTTCTCCTCCGGCAATAAAAATCATGTCCGCTCCCTTGATGGCTTCCTGCAGTTCCTCGCGGGTTTCCTCCGCCGCTCGCTTGCCGAGCTCCGCGTTCATGCCTGTGCCCAATCCGCGGGTGAGATTCTTGCCAATGTGGATTTTTTTCTTGGCGAGCGTGTGATGCAAGTCCTGCGCGTCGGTATTGATTGCAATAAATTCAACCCCTTTCACCTTGGAGTTAATCATGTGGTTCAGCGCGTTCTTGCCGGAACCGCCCACGCCGAACACTTTGATTCGTGCGAACGCTTCAATATCTGGTGTAATTTGAGGCATGGTTTTGAAGAAAATTCGAAATCCGAAGCTCGAAATCCGAAAAATATGAAAATGCTAAAAAGAAGTCAAAATACCGAAAGAAGTCAAAAAAGCCGGTAAACACCGTACATATCCGTAATGTATGGCAATCATAGCACCGGTTTTAAAAAAGAAAAGGGGTTGACTACTATCGGTTTATTACGTATAAGAAGAAGGGAAAATGCTTGAGAAAGGAGCAAAATGAGCGATTTTATTGCACTAGAAGACAAGGCAGAGAATCGGATTGTATGCGGGCGCTGCGGGCACGTAATAGTACGGGGAAAAGTACGAATAAAGGTTGTGTGGAATGATATGCCTCACTGGCTCGGAAAGTTCGTGCAGTGCTGCGGTAATCAACCCAAACTTATGATTGCTCTTTTTTCTTCACCGGAAGAGGCGGAACGGGTAATAGATGTAGATATTCATGATGAGCGCAATGGATATGACCTTCTACCACTTAGCAACCCTGAGGGCTTCTCGTACAAAGGGAATTGACTAAGGAGATTTTCACAGAGGCGACCTGCATCAGGCCGCCTTTTTTGTTTTCGTGGCTTTTAGTGTTCTTCCTTCGTGGTACTTCGTGTATCAGGGAAGAAACTGGCGCAGGATATTCATCAGCCCCTTTTTTGTTTTTTTTATGAGCTTTTCTCCCGACATGGGTGTTTCCTCCCCGAGTTCCAACCCGATAAGACAGAGGCCGTAGGCAACCGACCATGAAGCGTCCTTTATCTGTCCGCGCACCGTGTCGCCGAAGGAAACGCTTGCCACGCGGGAGGGAAGACGGAGAGAGGCCTTCGCCAAATCATCAATTGTTTCAATGGCCGAGCCGCCGCCGGTAAGCACAATGCCCGCGGGAAGCAAACCGCTGCGCCCGATTTTTTTCAGGTGTGCCTCAATCAGTTCAAAGATATCCGAGAGCCGCGCTTCAATGATTTCCTCCAATTTCTTGCGCGGATAGGTGCCGCCGATAAGCGCCCCGCGCTTGATGCCTTCGGCCTCCTCAAGCGGAATGCGAAGACCGAGCGCAATATCGTTCGTGATGTCGTTGCTCCCGTACGGAAAAATTTCAAGCGAGACAGGTAGATTGGTTTCAAATACCACGATGGACACGGTCTCCGAGCCGATGTTTGCGAGCACGCATCCGGCCATTTTCTGCTGTTTGGAGAGGGTCACCAAGCTTGCGGCAATGGGCGCGGCAACCAAATCCTCCACTTCAATTCCCGCCTCCTGCAGGGTTTCAAGCAAATCGTTTATGTGATGCTCAAAGCAGGTGATGAAGTGCGTTTTGACCTCAAGCTTGTTTCCCTTAAGCCCTTCCGGCCGCCCGGGCACCACTCTGCCGTCCACTTTGTAGGAGAGGGGAATAGTGTGCAGAATTTTCCGGTTGAGGGAGAGTGTTGCGGGAATTTCCTGCTGGCTTGCTTCAACCGCTTTTTTGACGTCCAAATCGGTAATTTCAAAATCAGCGCGGGAGATGACGACGGTACCATGCGAGATGATGCTGCCGAGCCCGATGCCGCCGATAGAGGCAACCGCGCGCTTGATGGGAAAGCCAACCGCTTTTTCCGCCTGTGCAAGCGCCTGTCGTACGCTTTTGACGGCATCCGTCTGATTCAAAATATAACCGTGCCGCAGACCGCGTGATTCGGAAAATCCAACACCAATGACCTTGGGACGCTCATTTCCCGCTTCCATTATATTTTCTGCGGCTACCACTTTCACCTGACAGGTGCCGATGTCAATGCCGATAGAGATGTTGCGAGACATGGAGAACTATTAACCATTGACTATTAACTTTTGACAGAAGACACTTGTTCCTGTTAAAGGTTAACAGTTAACAGTGGAAATTAAATTCCGAATTGCTTTCGGAATTTAATTTCCTGTCTCTCCATTGTACCTCCATGTCGGTATCCCTTCAAATGCAGCAATCCGTGGATAAGCAAAAAAAGCATGAAATTTCGGGGTGTGCGGGAGAAGCTACCTGCCTGACGCTTTGCCTCGGACGCACAGAATATGATTTCTCCGCTTTTTCCATGGAGCGGGAAACTCAAAATATCGGTTACCTCGTTTTGGCCGCGATAGATGCGGTTGAGGCGCTTGATTTCCGCAGGACCGACAAAAGCCACGCTCAATTCATAGGAGCGGCCCACTATGGATTTCTTGATGCGTTCCAACTGTGTGCGGGATGTGAGGAGTTTTCCTTTTGTGCGGTTAGAGATAGAAAACATGGTTAGGGTTAGGATGCCAGTTTGGGTTAGGTAAATAGGTCAAGACCAGAGGCCTTAACCTTTTGACCAAACCGGTTTCTTGGCCATAACCTTTTTTATCTCTTACTCTTAGTCGTCGGTAGTTTTCCCAGTTTCGCGAGGCGTTCGTGCTCGGCGCGCTTCAGAATAAGCTTGAGCGCGGACTGTTTTCGTTTGAATCCGGAAGGAGCGCGGGTCTTGTAGCGGTTGCTACGGACCTGACGCAAAATACCCGATCCCTGCACGCGTTTGTTGAACCGGCGGAGCAGGTTTAAATTGCTCTCGCTTGCGGTTTTCTGCACTTCCACGTTGACCGTAGGCATAGGCAGACAATATAACACACAGGGTGCTAGCGCGCAATTTTGGTGCGCTCAAATCTTTGCGGTAGGTTAAACACTGTCGGTATACGTCAGGGCGGCGCGTATCGGTACACGACGTGCGAAGTACGTGAAGACGCAAGACGTTTCCGTA
>JAUSHG010000090.1 GCA_030648695.1 bacterium
CATTGAAAACGGCACCTACGGACGCTGTACCACCTGTAGTGCAGAAATTGAAGAGGACCGGCTCGGGGCAAATCCGGCGGCAAAAACGTGCAAAGCCCACATGAACTAGCTTATTAGCTGATTGGCTTTTTAGCTTGTTAGGGAATTCGGAAAAAAGATTTTTCTAAACAGCTAAGAAGCTAGCAAGCTAAACAGCTACTATGTCATTCGCTACTCTCTGGAGCGCGCAGGTCATTCTCCTCAAGACACATCTCATCCGTGTTGAAGTAGACCTCTCCCGAGGCCTCAACGCCTTTTCACTTGTCGGACTTCCTGACAAAGCGGTAGAGGAAGCCAAAGACCGCATCAGTGCGGCCATCAAAAACACCGGTTTCAAGTCACCGAAGCAGAAAAATCACAAGATTACGATTTCGCTCGCACCTGCCGACCTCAAAAAAGAAGGGCCGATTTTTGACCTACCCATGGCGCTTGCGTACTTAATTGCCTCCGGTTATTTCTCCTGCAAGCCGGAAGGGAAACTGTTTGTGGGAGAGCTTTCTTTGGACGGAGCGCTCCGTCCGGTCCGTGGTATTCTGCCGATTGTGCAGGAGAGCAAACGGCAGGGATTCACGGAAATCTTTGTGCCGGAAGGGAACGCGCGCGAAGCGGCGCTGATTGACGGCATTACGGTCTATGGCGCCGCGACACTGCGCGAGGTGGTCGCGCACCTGCTCCTGCGCGACTTGATGCGTGACGAAGAACAACCGACCCTCAAGAAAAAGAAAATTGAGCCGACGCCTCCGACACCGATTGAGTACAAGCGGCCCGCAACAAATGTGGACTTTGCGGATGTTAAGGGGCAGAAGACCGCCAAACGCGGACTGGAGATTGCCGCCGCTGGCGGACACAATATTGCGCTCTTCGGCCCGCCAGGCACCGGCAAGACACTTCTGGCCAAGGCCTTTGTGTCCATTCTTCCGCCGCTTGATTTTGAAGGCATACTTGAGGTCACGGGCATTCATTCGGTTGCCGGCACCTTGCGTGAGCCGCTCATCACCTTTCCGCCTATCCGTGCGCCACATCACACCTCTTCATATATTTCGCTCGTGGGTGGCGGAGCCATTCCGAAACCCGGAGAAATCACACTTGCACATCGCGGAGTGCTGTTTTTGGATGAGTTTCCGGAGTTTGAACGCCGTGTGCTGGACGCTTTGCGCGAGCCGCTTGAGGAACGCCACATCAGTGTCTCCCGTGCCCGCGGCTCGGCCCAGTTTCCGGCTCATTTTACCCTCATTGCCGCGATGAACCCCTGCCCGTGCGGCAACTTCGGGGTTATCGGAAAGCGGTGCACATGCAGTCCCATAAACATAGACCGCTACCGCCGCAGGATTTCAGGCCCGATTGTGGACCGCATTGACCTCTGGACCGAGGTGTCGGTGGTGGAGCATGAAAAACTCTCCGAGAAACACACCGGAGAAGAGGAGAGTGCGATCATCCGCGTGAGAGTAGAAGATGCGCGCAAGCGCGCGGAGGAGCGGTTTACTCAACTGAAACTTCCGTTTAAATCGAACAGCGAAGTCGGCGCGCGCGATATTGCGGAAGCAATTCCACTTACCGACAGCGTCAAGAAACTATTGAATCTTGCCGCAAAAAAGCACGACCTCTCGGCCCGCTCGTATCATCGCATCATAAAACTGGCGCGCACCATTGCGGACTTGGAGCGAAACGAAACTGTAGAGGAAGAAAATCTCATGGAAGCCCTCACTTATAGACCAAAACAGCTTCAGGGAGAATAAATGCACTAAAAAACCGCCCCGACTAGAGAGTCGGGGCGGTTTTTTATACTACTGACTACTTTCTACTAACTACTTACTAGATTAAAACGGGTTTTTAGCGCCGCGGACTTCAAAGTGAAGATGCGTGCCGGTGGAGCGCCCTGTGGAGCCCATGTAGCCGAGGATTTCTCCACGTATAACCTCCTTACCGGTGTATGCCAACAGTCCGGAAAGGTGAGCATAGAGCGTCTGCGTGCCGTTTTGGTGTGCGACCACCACGTACTTGCCGTATCCTCCGTTCCAGCCCGAGTCGCGGGCAATAATCACCTCGCCTCCGGCGGAAGCCAGAATCGGAGCACCGAGGTAGCTTACGAGGTCAACTCCGTTGTATCCATGAAGCCCTTGTGACTTCTTGCCTCCCACAATGGGACGCAGGAAGTAGCCGGAAAGGTCAGGACCGGCCGCACCGCGGACGCGTACGTTGCGGGAAGGAACCGGTGCCGTAATTTCTCCGTCAGGAATAATGACGACATCTCCAAGGGCCACGACTGAGTCCGAGGTCAAACCGTTAAACTGTAAAATTTCACCCAAATCCGCCTTATATTTCTTGGCAACGCTTGCAAGTGTATCGCCCTTCGCAAAGGTATGGCGCACGCCGGAAATAGGGAGAATAACCAGTTCGTCTCCCGGACGAATGACCCCCCCTTTGATGTTGTTCGCCCATACAATCGTATTGTTGGACACACCAAACATCTTGGCAATGACACTAAGCGTATCCCCCTCGCGCACGACGTACCGGCTGATGGTCCCGCTGTGGTTGAGTTCAATATCCGCCAACGTTCCTTCCGGTCCGGTTTCAGGGAGAAGCGCGGTTTCTCCAACCACGGTAATGTCCCCGCCTCCTTTGGCAGGATTAGGGTCCGGATTTATCGCCGCCTCAAGAATGGCCACATTTGAGGCATTTACCGGTGTCGCGGTAAGTGTGCGCTCTTCTGCGGCAAACAAATCAGCAATAATGGAGAAAAAACCCGCTTCTGCCGTGGCAACGGGGGTGGCAAAGAAGGAAAGAGCAATAAACCAAGGCGCTGCCTGGCTTAAAACGCTCTGTTGTATGGTCTGAAATCGGCTGGGTACAGCTGATTTAGGTTGATTGTGTGAATGTAAAATGAAAAAAAGCCGGAGGGAGAACTTGGGGGAACGGCTGTGCGGTTCAAAAACAAAACTCCTACGAGGAGTTACATAGCGGTTTTGTTATTGAAGTTGTTGTCTCACAGCTAGAACCTCTTAAATTCTGCTCTCGGACGGGTCGGCTGAATGATGCTTCCATGGCTCAAATAAGCCATATAATCTATCTTCCTCAATTCCGGTACCCCTCTACTATAGTCGGTTGAAACCCCAAAGTCAACCGCCATAAAACAGGGGTGGGGATAGTGAAATTATGGGTCTACACCTCCAAAAAATTGACCTAATTAACCTAATTATTCTAATTGACCTAACGAAGGCCCAAATACCAATTCTCAATTGGAAATTGGAAATTGGGGTTTGATTAGAATAATTAGAGCAATTAGAAATTAGAATAATTTAAGCCGGTTTCGTGCTTATCTCATGTTATATTGTCGCAATGAACTACTT
>JAUSHG010000017.1 GCA_030648695.1 bacterium
CTTTCATTTTCTTACATATTCAAATAACTTAGCTATAGCTAAATTATTTGAATATGTGCTAATTACCCCATTCTTCAATACGTGCTCTTTCCTCTTCGGGAGAGAAGACCTTTTGATATTTCACGCCACTTTTTCCTTTCACTCGATTTTCGCACTCTGCCCACGTTTTATGTGTTTCTACTCTGCCATCCACTCTGCTCACATATGAATACGCTTTTTTGCCGCTTCTCGTGCGAGATTCCCGCTTCTCATCGGCTTTTCCGGTATCCTCTGCTGTCTCCAAAATATTTTTTACCGAATAGTTCTCCAAAGACCCTTTGTACAGAGGCGGCGGCAGACCGTCGGCAAACAGCGTGGCGATTTTGTCACACTGCTCATTTCCCGCCACACCCACATGCCCTCCGACTAGTTTCCATTCAATCTTTTTCCCGCGTGAGAGTTCAAGCAATGTTTCCCACAAATCCTTGTTCAATACGGCTTCTTTTTGCACGGTTACCCAATTTCGCCTTTCCCAACTGAACACCCACTTGGTGATGCCGTTTACGAGGTAGGCAGAATCGGTGTAGATAACCATTGACCCTTGACCATTAACCTTTGACAGAAAAGACAGGGCTTCAATGGCGGCGCTCAATTCCATGCGATTGTTAGTCGTCCGTTCTTCATATCCTCCCAATTCAATAACTTCTACACTTTCAGCTGTAAACTTACCAACTAACACGGCGGCCCAGCCGCCGGGGCCGGGATTTCCGCGTGATGCGCCGTCAGTAAATACGATTATGCCGTTAGATGTAAGATTCATGATGTAAGTATAACAACAAAAAAGTGCCGGACCATTTTGCTTCATCAAGACAGAAAATTCAGAGGAGCACTGCTCAACTGTCTTGCTCTACGAAGAATTGGATCACCCGGCACCTTAAATCATTTTTTCTGAGCGTATGTCACTAATCACCTCCAATCTGGAGAATGTGCTCATTCCCAGCGAAAGTATACCATTCCGAGACCAAATCAACAATCCATAAAAAGAAAGAGGTCCGGAGAATTCCAGACCTCTCAAGCGCACCGACTGGTGACGAATCACCCTTGCATCGGCGCTCGCCAATCAATTTCTTCGGGGTTCTTCGGCACTCCGACCGGAGAGCGGTAAGAAATATCGCGTTGCCGCGCCACTGCCGCCAGGTGTTCAGGTGCAAGTCGCCCATCATTGACGCGCGAACCTCCTGTTTCGATATATTCGGGTTGCTCCTCAACTTCAAAGGCGACGGTAGCGCAAACTCTCATGCCTTCGAGAACGCCGCAAACAGTCCCATGAACAAAGGAAAAATGCTCCGGCGAAACCCCATGAAGAGTTATGGATACTCCGCCTGCTTCTAACGACACTGCCTGCAACATTGAGGAACCACCGCTGTAGCAAGCTTCTCTGATCCTTAGAAGAACTTCTCTCACTCGGCCTTCTGCATGTCTGCCGATTCCAACCGTAATACTGAATGTCTGCATAATACCTTTCTGTTGTTCTCCCTTAGTATCGCGCTTCTCTAGACAATGTCAACAATCCGCAAGCGCAGTTCCGTAATATCGCGAAAAGTGGATTTTTCCAAGTGAGCGAGTAAATTGATGCGCTCGCCCGAAACCAGTGGAACCGAAAAATCATCGGGTTTGGTGAAAAACCTGACGGCAGAGATTTTCTCACCGCTTTTTTTCTCAAAGGTGAGCTTGAGATGCTGTTTCTGTTTTCCGAATATTTCTACTTTGCCTATCACTACCTGCTCAAATAAAAACAACGGCTTCGGATTGCCCACCCCAAACGGCGCAAGCTGGTTTATTTCCTGCCACGTGTCCCTATTCGCCTCTTCCAACCGCATGCGTGCATCCACCAGATATTTCGGAGAGGTATTCACCGCGGTGCGCACCAATTCATAGGCGCGCTCAAGCTCTGCCTCCATTAAATGCACTTTTTCAAGCACCACTGAAAATCCTCCGGCCTCTTTGTGCCCGCCAAAATCAGTGAAAACACTACGTGCCTCCTGCATAAGCGCCGTTACATCCACTCCACCGCCCGAACGGCAGGAGCCCTTGAGTTCTTCGCCTCCTTCGCGTCCCCAGACAAACACCGGTTTTGCATAGTCCTCAACCAGCGCATTGGCGACAAGTCCCAAAAGCGCGGGACGCCAGTTTGGATTGCCCGCCACCACAACCGTGGGTGCGGCTTGCCCTGAGTGTGTCGAAGGGTGCCGCTCTGCCACTATTTTGCGCACCTCTTTTACGAGCGAGGCCACTTTTCCCTTTCGCTCGTCATTGATGCGGTTTAAATGTTTCGCCAAAGCGCCTGCTTCCGCCATGTCGGTCGTTGCAAACAACTTAAATGCGTCCATGGGCACACCCATACGCGATGCCGCATTGATGCGGGGGGAAATTGAGAATCCGATATCGTCTTCATTCAACTCGCGCCTGTTGATGCGCAGTTCCTGCAGTAATTGCCCAAGCCCAATGCGGGGAGATTTACGAAGTACGGTGAGTCCAAAGTGCGCAAATACGCGGTTTTCTCCGGTAAGCGGAACCATGTCGGACATGGTCGCAAGGCCAACCATGTCCAACAGCCATTTTTCCTGTCCGACAGGAAAAATGAACTGT
>JAUSHG010000022.1 GCA_030648695.1 bacterium
CATTCCGATGTGACGGGGGTTGTCTCTTCTTTATCAAAGGGGGTGTCACATTCCGATGTGACGGGGGTTGTCTCTTCTTTATCAAAAGGGGTGTCACATTCCGATGTGACGGGGGTTGTCAGTACCATTCGCAAGGTAGGCAAAGTGGCGGTGCTCGCAGAGGCCTGCGAAGAAAAAGATATCGCGGGGACAGCGGGCATCGGACATACGAGGTGGGCAACGCACGGAAAACCGGCGACCAAAAATACGCACCCGCATGCGGACTGTACCGGAAAAATCCTCATTGCGCACAACGGCATCATAGAAAATCACGAGGAGCTCCGGGTGGCGCTTGCAAAGAAAAAACACGTATTCAAATCAGAGACCGATTCGGAGGTGATTGCGCATCTGATTGAGGAAGCATACAAAATACACAAAAATCTGGAACAAGCGGTGCGCGCAGCACTCAAGCGACTACGCGGCACCTATGGCCTTGCGGTTATCTCCCCGCTCGAGCCGGAAAAAATAATTGCGGCACGAATGGGCGCGCCGATTGTCCTTGGTATCGGAGAGGATGAAAATTTTATTGCATCAGACGCATCCCCTCTTCTTGCGCACACGCGCCGCGTTATTTATTTGGAGGACAAGGAAATCGCGGTCATCACCGCGAAAACACACAGCATCATTTCTCTTGCCAACCGAAAGGTGGAGCGGGAAACAGAAACCATTGAATGGGACGCGGAGCACATGCAGAAGGGGGGATTTGCACACTTCACTCTCAAAGAAATCATGGAGGAGCCGGAGGTGATTGAAAATACGCTTCGCGGCCGTCTTATTGCAGAAAGCGGACTCTCCAAACTCGGTGGCCTGCAGAACGCTGAGGAGAAACTTCGCGTGGCAAAGCGCATCATCATTGTTTCCTGCGGGACCGCATTCCATGCCGCGCGGGTCGGCGAATACATGTTAGAGGAGTACGCAGGCATTCCGGTGGAGGTGGAGTTTGCCTCTGAATTTCGCTACCGAAAGCCCGTCATAGACGAGCACACGATTGTGCTTGCGATTTCGCAGTCGGGAGAAACCGCAGACACGCTTGAGGCCATTCGAGAAGCCAAGCGAAAAGGCGCGCTCACCTTGGGAATTGTGAACGTAGTCGGCTCCACCATCGCACGCGAAACAGACGCTGGCATCTACAATCATGCGGGTGCGGAGATAAGCGTGCTCTCCACCAAGGCCTATGTTTCGGAACTGGTGGTGCTTGCCCTGCTTACGCTCTCTCTCGGAAGAGAGCGACAACTCTCGCTCTCGGTAGGCAGGAAAATCGCGGAGGAGCTTTTGGCGCTCCCGAAAAAAGCACGAAAGGTGCTTGCACAGGCAAACGCCATTAAAAAACTTGCAAAAAAATATGCGAAGTACGAGCATATGCTCTATCTCGGCCGCAAGTACAATTTTGCCACCGCCTTTGAGGGAGCGCTCAAGGTCAAAGAGGCCTCTTACATTCATGCGGAAGGATGCGGAGCCGGAGAAATGAAGCACGGGTTTATTGCCATGATTGACAAAGAGTTCCCGACGGTTGCGATAGCCCTCAAAGACAGCGTGTATGATAAGATGCTCTCTAATATTCAGGAGATAAAGGCGCGGGGAGGCCGTGTGCTTGCGGTCGCAACCGAAGGCGACAAAAAAATAGCGGAGCTTGCGGATGACGTCATCTATATTCCGAAAACGCTTGAAATGCTTTCCCCCATCTTGGCTGTGCTTCCGCTTCAGCTGTTTGCGTACTATCTTACTTTGGAACGCGGCCTTGACCCCGACCGACCGCGCAATTTGGCGAAAAGCGTGACTGTCGAGTAGCGGAATAGTTGATAAGTTCAGAAGTTATAAGTTTGGAAGTTAAGAACTTACAGCGAGTCCGCGAGCGGAACTTCTAAACTTCAGAGCGAAGCGAAACTTTTAACTACTATGAAAGCTCTCGTATTTGACACAACCCTCGGCTCCTGGGATTCTACCCGCGGTTTTGAACTGCAGGATGTTCCCGCGCCTGTTCTGGATGAGCAAAAAGACCCTGCTGATGCAGAGCGGGTCTTGATTCGCGTGCACTATGCGGGAGTGTGCGGAAGCGACCGCGGCATCTGGAATCGTACCGCCTTCAAGGACCAAATTCTCGGAAGTTTGGCGACGGAGAAGAAAGAACGCCGCATTATCGGACATGAATTCTTCGGTGAAATCGTCAAAATAGGAAGTAAAGTGTCGCAAACTAATTCCCCCTTAACAAAGGGTGAGACGCGAATACATGGAGCGTCGCAAGACCTTGAGCGTCCGTCTTCGGATGCGAAAGGTGTACAGCTCCGGTACGGAGAGACACATTCTTATGTGCGGGGGGTTGTTCCCCCTCTGTCGGTTGGTGACTTTGTTTCCTGCGAATCACATGTCGTGTGCAACAAATGTTTCCAGTGCCTTGCCGGAGAAAAACATGTCTGCACCAATGAAAAAATTCTCGGCATCAGTCATGACGGCGGGTTTGCCGAATTTGTGAAGGTGCCTTCGCATATTGTCTGGAAAACCGACACAAAAAAAATCCGGCCGGAAATCGCGGCGTGTCAGGAACCCTTCGGCAATGCCGTGCATGCGGCGACAAAAGTTCCGCTCAAGGACAAGACCATTGCTATTTTCGGTTTGGGGCCGATTGGACTTTTTCTCTCGCTCGTCGCGCGCGGACTTGGAGCCAAAACCATAATCGGTATTGAGCCCAATCCCGTTTCGCAAGATATGGCCAGACGCCTGGGAATAGATTATGTTATCCCCCTATCTCCCTTAGTAAAGGGAGTATCGCCGTCCTCGGCGGGGAGGGTTGTCTCTCCCTCGTCTTCGGCAGGAGGGTTGTTACAACCCCCGCCTCGCGGACTCGGCACCCCCTTTACTAAGGGGGATCACCACCGAAACGAAGATGTCGTGGCCCACATTGAAGAGCTCACCAAAGGGCTCGGAGTGGATGTGGCTTTTGAAATGTCCGGTTTCAATTCTTCATTCAACAACTGCCTGTTTTCCACGCGCCGCGGCGGGCATGTGATTGCCTTCGGCATCAAAAGCGGTGACTTTGTACTGGAAGATTACAACCGCTTCATTGTCCGCGGCATCACCATTCACGCAATTATCGGCAGACGGCTGTTTGAAACATGGGAAACGACCAAGAAACTTCTGGAAGACACCTCAAACGGTATTCAGGAAAAAATCTGGAATGTCATTTTGAATCAGGGAAAAGATACGGTGCTTCCTCTTCGGGAGTATACTAAGGAAGTGTTTGAGAAAAAGATGAGTGAGCATCCGAAAATACTGTTGGAAATATAATTTCGAATACCAAATCTCGAATCTCGAAAAATACCGAATATTTAATCAGAAAGAATTAATTATTTTCTTCATTCGATATTGAATATTTTTAGATATTTGGTATTCGAAATTCGATATTAGAAAATTATGTTTAATTCAAAAACAAAACAAGAAATTCAAAAGGAGCTTGCCGCCATGAAAGAAAGCGGGCTATTCAAAGTGG
>JAUSHG010000024.1 GCA_030648695.1 bacterium
GGCGACTCAATAAAAATCGCATCTCCCTGTCCGATATCCAAAAACGCCACCGTGAGTTTCCCCGAGCGGTCTTCCGATGCGACTGCATACCATATAAAAATGCTCGCTCCCAAAAGCACAAGAAGCATGTATTGCGACAATTTCTCCCGAAGCATTTGCATACACCAATTGTAGCAAAAGAAAAGGCCGCCCGTAGTTTAGGCGGCCCCGAAATAAGCGAAGTTAGTTCATGCGGTTCCTTTTCTCAAAGTTGCTGTACGTGAATCACGCCACTGCATATATCCAAGAAACAGGAGAGCCAAGGTCGTTACTACCGTGCTCATGAAAAGGGCGGTCGCCGAATTGGAGTCCAGTCCAAAAAGTACAAACGCGAGCGCTCCCAACAGAAATGAAAACAAGATGACCTTGAGAAAATTATTGTCCGGAATCCACCGCTTTATTTCGAAAGAAAGCGAATCCGGATCCCGATCAAAATAACCTTCCCGCGCCATCAACAGCCCCACAAGAGGGCCTATGGTGACAAGGCACCAAAAAAGCATTGCTTTCCCCTGCTCAAGAGGCGGCGATTTGGTGAAGCCCGTATTCCACCACGGGTCCACCCAATCCACCAAAACGAGAAGTCCGATGAGTATGAGAAAAGACAGTGCCCAGACGCACAACACCTGTATACATTCCAGTAATTTTTTCATAGCAGAATTGCGGTTGATGTTAGAGTACCTCATTCCAGCATACGCCTCTCTTGAGGCATGTCAAACAGAAATGTGTAACTTCCCTTTCCGTCTATATGCTATGATAATACACACCATGTTTACCGAACAAACATTTAACATCCCCGACCTTAAAGGAATCTCAAAGAAAAATATTGAGGAGCATCTCAAGCTCTATGCAGGGTACGTGAAGCATGCCAATTTAGTCATGCAGAAAATCGCAGAACTTACGCAGACAGATGCAGAAAAGTATTCGTATGAAATAAGTGAGTTGCATCGCCGTTTCTCATTTGAGTTCAACGGCATGCGTAATCATGAGGTGTATTTCAAGAGTTTAGAAAAAGGGGCTAAATCATTTTCACCGGAAAGTCCATTGGCGAAAATGATCGCCGAACGCGGGGGTTCGTTTGATGCGTGGCTCGCAGAATTTAAGGCAATCGCTCTCACGCGCGGCATCGGATGGGCCTGTGCTTTCTTTGACCCCGTGTCAGGCGAACTCTTGAACGCTTGGGTTGATGAACAGCATTTGGGCCAGCTTCAAAACTGCGCGCTTATCCTTGGCCTTGATATGTGGGAGCACTCGTATGTGGCCGACTACCAACCAAGCGGCAAGAAGCAGTATGTGGAGGATTTCTTTGCGAACGTAAATTGGAGCGTAATTGAGCAGAATTTTGCCGAAGTTTCCTAATAAATTCTCTCTCACTCACCGTATGTCATAATTTTCTGCTATAGAAGAATATTATGACATCTTGAAT
The DNA here is from genome assembly GCA_030648695.1 of bacterium. Classification (GTDB taxonomy): domain Bacteria; phylum Patescibacteriota; class Minisyncoccia; order Phycocordibacterales; family UBA10002; genus UBA10002. The sequence goes on from JAUSHG010000024.1 coordinate 1,463, forward strand.
TTCTCTTTTTATTCCAGCATCACTCCTCCTAATTCCAAGGCCGGATTGTTCCGGCTTTTTTGATGATTACGGTACAGGAATAAGCCATACCCCGCGTACCAGAGAAGCATGAGCCAAAGTGGGAACGAAGAAAGAGTAAACGAAGCAAACGGAAGACGCGCGAACCAATCAATGACGAGAAGTTCATAGGAAAGCAGTGCGTAAGCGACCCAAGCAAACGGGGCGGCTAAAATTGTACTGACAAATCCGGCTATACCGGCGAAGAATCCGAAGAGCATGGTGGCGGGAATAATAGTCAATACCAAAAGATTTACCGGAAGCGACACAGCACTAAAAAGTCCGGTTTTATAGAGCAGGAACGGAAGCACAAACAGCTGTGTGGAAATCGTGGCGACTACAATTTCGCGCAGTTTCCACCTCTCTGTTACAAAAGAAACGCGTGACAGAACAACCGGAGAAAAATAAATGAGCCCGACTGTCGCCAGAAACGAAAGCTGGAATGAGGTGTCATAGACAAGAATTTTCGGATTGTGCAGAAGCATCAAAAACCCGGCAAGCATTAGCGCACGTGTTACGGCGTAGAGCCGCCCTGTAGAGCGCGCGAGAATGACGAGGAGCGCCATGATGGTCGCACGCACCACAGTCGCGGATGCACCGACCATCACGGCAAACAAAATCATGGCAATGCTTCCAAAAAGCAGGCGCTTGTTGCGCGAAAGCGCGGAAAGGAGCCACTCAATGAAACTACCAATGATGGTGATGTTGTAGCCGGAGAGCACCACGATATGAATGACTCCGGTGATACGGAACGCATCCAGAAGCTCTTTGCCGAGAGATTGCTTGGCGCCAACCACAAGTCCCGCAAGAAGTGCCGAGTGCGGCTGTGGGATAAGTTCGCTTATATTTTTGATAAACGCATGTTTGAAAGCAAACAGTTTTTCTACCATCCAGTTTCCCTTGCCCTCGGCTACACGGGTGATACGCGGACGGAATAGTTCATAGTAGATGCCCTCTTTCCCGAGATGCGACACGTAGTCCACCTCGCGCAAGGTGGCTTCGTCAGTGAAATTCTCCGGCTTCTCCAACCTGCCGGTAATTTGGAGGACATCTCCATATGAATACTTCGGTTCACGGTCGGTAATGACGAGGATTTTTGTTTTTTCTATTTGTTCGGGCGCCACAACCAACCGTGTGGTCGTTTCCCGCTCATCCGGCTCATCAACTACCAAACCCTGAAAAAAAACTTGTCTCCCCAACTGCGAATCAAATGCAAATCGCACCTCCTTTCTGTCCGCGAGGTCAAAGCGAAGCATTCCGAGCGCTGTTGCCAAAAGAAAGAGCGAAAGCAACCCTCGTACAAGGGGCACCCTTGTCAGACGAGGGTGCCCCTTGTAGACAAAGAGCGCAAAAGCAAGCAGTCCCAGAAAAAGCGGGAACGCGAATCCGAAATCAATAAACGAGCGTACAAATACTCCCGCGACAAATCCGGAAACACTGCTGTAAAGCCATTTATCCATTCTTATCCGCTCCACTCTTCCATAAGTGCGCGCTCTTCTTCGGACGAAAATACTTTTTGATATTTAGTGCCACTTTTTCCTTTCACTCGATTTTCGCACTCTGCCCACGTTTTATGTGTTTCTACTC
>JAUSHG010000031.1 GCA_030648695.1 bacterium
TGCGACCTTCAATCACCACCCGCTTGTTGTTTTTTTCGCAGGCATCAATGACTTTGGCAATGCGCGTGATGTGGGAGGCGAACATGCTCACGATGAGACGGGTCTTGGTGATGCGCACAATCTCCGCCAGGTTTTCTCCGACCACTTTTTCGGGAGTGGAGAAGCCCGGGTTCTCAATGTTGGTTGAGTCGGTCATAAGGAGGAGATTGTGTGCGTCCGTAAACTCTTTGTAGTTTTCCTCTTCTTCTTCGGTAGGCACGCCATCTACATGGTCCAGCTTGTAGTCGCCGGGGGTGATGAGGTTGCCGTAGGGTGTTTCCACGATGATTCCCATGGTGTCGGGAATTGAGTGCGTGACGCCGAAGAACCGGACAGAAATACTGCCCAGTTTGATGCGCTCATTGTTCTCAACAATTTTAATGTTGAGCGCCGGAAGCTGGGGAAATTCCTCCTGCCGTTTTTTAATCATAAGCGCGGTCAAGTTGCGCGTGTAAAGCGGCGGATTGCCGATGCGGTTCATGAGATAGGGAATGCCGCCAATGTGGTCGAGGTGCCCGTGCGTGATGAGCACCGCTTTTACGCGGTCTTTGCGCTCTTCCAGATAGCGGGTGTTGGGCAGGATGAAATCAATGCCGGGAGTTTTCGCATCATTAAACTGGAGTCCCATGTCAATGACCACAATATCGCCGCCGTATTCAATGAGCGTCATGTTGCGGCCGATTTCCTCAACGCCTCCAAGCGGAATGACTCGGATTGCATCCTCTTTAAGCGGCGGGATAGGATGTGATTTCTCACGATGCGCTTGTTCGGTGCGCGGTTTGTGTACTCCTTCGTGGCGGGATACAGAGCGGCGCACACTGGCACTACTTCCCTGAGTGCCATGCGAAAAGCGTTCTGGAGCGGTTCCGTGAGGCCTGCCCGTTCGAGTTTCGGAAGAAAATCGTTCGGGCCTGTCTGTCCGATAGGCAGGTCTGCCTGTCCGGTTTTCTCTGGAAAACCGGACAGGTGTGCCCGCGCGATTTTCAGTTCGCGAAAAGCGTTCGGGCGAGTATGCACGGCTTCGGGTGCGTCCGAATGAGTTTTGTCCTGCAAAGCTCGCATTGGGGCGAGGAGCGGTAGGTGCGCCTGCCTGTCCGGCAGGCAGGCCTGTCTGACGGACAGGCACGGCTCCCGGTCGCGGGGAAGTAGCGTTTGGTCCTCCTGCGAGAGGTAAGCCCCCGCGATTGTCATTACGCGGGAATCGAGCGGGTGAACCCGTTCGATTCTCGGGAGAGAATCGTTCGGGTAAACGTCTACTGTGATGACGGTTTGGTCTTGAAGGTGGTTTGTTTCTGTCCATAATGGTACGTGTTAGTTGATAATAGTTTTAAGAATAAAATCCAAAAAAAGTATGTTCTTTGAGTCATGTAGTCATGAGGAGTTACTTGTTATAAATAGTGGTCGGCACGAGAAATTCCCAGATTTTTTGCGTATGCGTGTACCATGTATGCACCGAGAGAAAGCGTTCGCTTGGAACGGCGGCGCGTTCTATTTTCACCCCCTGAAGCGTATCGGGAATCACATAAATAAACTTGGGCGAGTACAGAAACACGGCAGGCACATCCGCCGCGATGGCGGAAACTGCGGAGCGGTACTGTTCCAACCGGTTCTCCCGGTCGCCCGAGCGGCGCGCATCCTCAAGCAGGCGGTCTACTTTTGAATTGGTGTACATGGCAATGTTGAGGCCCGGGTCGTTACGCTGGGAGGAATGCCAGAATGCAAACAGGTCCACCTCGCGTCCGATGATTTCTCCGAAAAGGAGAGCATCATACTTGCGCGGCCGGATGATATTTTGGTTCAGGTCGCCGCTCTCGTAAATCTGCACCTCCGCGCTTGCGCCGATTTCTTTCCACTGCTGTGCAAGAAGCTCCGCGGTTTTCTTGAGCGCCGGAACGCTTGATGTGGTCAGCGTAAAAGAGAGCAAAACGATTTGCTTGCCTTTTTTCTTTTCTCGGATGCCGCTTGCATTTCGTTTCCATCCGGCTTTATCAAGCAGAAGGTTTGCTTCAGCAAGGCGCTCACTGTATTCCTTTGTAGTGCTGTCTATGCCGTCAAGCAAAAACGGCGGCACTGGTCCTTCCAATGGAAGACCGAATCCGAGTAGCACTTTCTCTACGAGTTCCTCCTTGTTGACCGCGAGGTTGAGCGCACTGCGTACGTCCTTTTCCGCAAGCACCGGCGCCTGATTTTGATTGAAAAATACTCCGAACACGCGGGGAAGCGGCGTTTCTATCACGCGCTTGCCGGAACTTCCGGCGGTGAGCGCCGACTCGGGAGTGATGCCGGAGGCGCTTTCCACTTCTCCCCGCTTGAGCGCGGCTATGAGGTCCCGTTCAGCCGGATAAAAGCGGAAGATAAAGGTGCGCACAAACGGGGCGCCAAGCGCGTAGGTCTTAAACGAAGCGAGTTCATAGAAGTCCGGCGTGCCCGCGTCATTTCGCTTGATGTCCGAAATTTTATACGGTCCGCTCCCGACGGCATTGATATTGTAGGTTGAAAAGGCAAACTGTTCGGTATCCACTTCTTTCCAGATGTGTTTCGGCAGGATGCCGAGGGTCGCATTTTCCAAAAACGGAGAGTAGGGCTGTTTTAACGTCAGTCGCACTTCCTTGTCGTTTATTTTTTCAGCGGCGACTCCTTCCCAGTTGGCGCGCTTCGGACTCTTGAGCGCTGGGTCCTGCGCCTTTTGCACCGTAAAGATGACATCATCGGCAGTTACCGGCGTGCCATCGTGAAATCGGGCGTTCTTGCGCAGGGTGAACGTGTATGAAAGTCCGTTGTCGGAAACCGAATAGCTCTCGGCGAGGTCGGGGACAAGGCCGCCCTCCGGAGTGGCCTTGAGAAGTCCCGAATAAATGAGGGAAGAGAGGTCGCGGTCGGCATCCGAGAGCGCAAGCAAGGGATTTACAAAGCGCGGCACTCCAACGACGCCTTCTATGAGCCGCCCTCCATGCGCCGGCCTCTCTATGACGAACAAATTATTTGCCTGCAGGAGTAGCATGCCGGAGCCGAGTATGAGCAATACGGCGCACACAGCAAACAAAAGCTTCTCGGCGGGAGTGAAGCTTTTGCGAACGCGGTCAAAATGAAGAGCAAAGGGAAGCTCCCACTTCCGCGACAGCATTTTTTTGAGATTTTTTTTCACAAGAGAATAGCTGGTAGCTTATTAGCTGTTTAGCTTCTTAGGGGGAACTATTTTCGTTTCTAAAAAGCTAGTTAGCTAACAAGCTAAGAAGCTATCTTAAGAGAAGTGCCACTATCGCCGAAACGGCAAACAACACTCCAAGTACAATAGTTGAATTAAACAATACTTTTTCAAATCCTCTTCGCGTGTGGAAGGTGGATGAAAAGTTATCGCCGAATGCGCCTCCAACACCCGCAGCCGAGCGCTGCAGTAATATAGCGGCCACAAGCAAGACGGAAAGTCCGATTTGAATGTAAGGCAGAAGGCCTTGGAGAGTCAGCATTCAGTCAATGATAGCATGGCTTCCGAGGGAATGCAAGCGACCTTCGTAGGTCATCCCCGCGAAGGCGGGGATCCAGTGCAATCTGTCGACCTGTGAGGTCGACAGATTCAAGGGGAGAATAAAAAACCGCGGAAGCCGGATGCTTCCGCGGACAAAATGATAGGGTTACTGTGAGAGAAGTGCCTGTCCCGCAGTAACGTCGTACCGTTCGCGCATGACTTCGAAAAATAATGTTTCTCTATTTTGACACGTCTGGGAATACACCGTGTTCAGGTCAATGCCGCAATCCATCGTGCACGCAGCGCCTACGCACCAAATCCGGAAGATTTCAATTGCCTTTTCCAGAGTTGGAAGCGGCAGAGGATAGCACACGAAAGGATTCTCGGACTTTGCTGATGCATGGACATGAAGTGCATATTTTTTAAGGACATCAGAGGGGGGCTCAATTATTTCCAATTCGTGATGGGTTCCTTCCGGAATCGCTCCCCACTTTCCGTAAAATGTCGTTGGGTCCAGAAAAAACTGTTTTGGATCTGTATGTACATGCAGCCGTCCTACAAATGTGTGGGTTCCCTTCAGTGTTCTGACGGATAGGGTAATTTTCATTCTGATAATATCATGGCATTGACGATATCTGATGTCAAGGTTTGCAACCTCGGCCATATTTCATTATAATGCGGACTCTTTCACCCTTATTTTAAGGGCTATTTGATAACAAATGGCTTGATTTATCAGTTTATATTTTTACTATGGCAAAGAAGAAGATCTCAAAAAGCGCCTCAAAAGAAACCGGAAGCAAGGTCTCGGTCCGGCCGCTGGGCGATAAGGTATTGGTGCGGGAGGATTTGAGGCAGGGTGAAACCAAGACCGCTTCAGGCATTATTATTCCGGAAAGCGTTGACTCTGACCGCGGAGCCAAGAAAGGAGAAGTGGTCGCAGTCGGCCCGGGCAGATTTGATGATGGGAAACTCGTTCCAATGCATGTGAAGATTGGCGACAAAGTACTCTTTCAGTGGGGAGACAAACTGACGATTGACGGAGTGGAGTATGAGATGGTAGCCGAATCAAGTATTTTAGCAGTCATAAAATAGCTGGTAGCTTGTTAGCTAGTTAGCTTGTTAGGAAGAACTAAAAAGCTAAGAAGCTAAACAGCTAATAAGCTTTTACGAAGTATGAGCAAAATAATTAAATTCAACGAAGACGCTCGCAGGGCATTCAAGCGCGGTATTGATGCCGTGGCAAACACCGTAAAGATTACTATCGGTCCACGCGGACGCAACGTGGTGCTTGATAAAGGGTACGGAGCGCCGACCATAACCAATGACGGCGTGTCTATTGCCAAAGAAATCTCGCTCAAAGACAAGTTTGAGAACATGGGCGCGGAGATTGTAAAGGAGGTGGCGGAAAAAACCAATGAGGTGGCTGGAGACGGCACCACGACCTCCGTCATTTTGACGCAGGCGATTTATGCGGAAGGATTGCGGGAAACCATGATGGGCGTCAATGCCATGGGTGTCCGCACCGGTATTGAAGCGGCGGCGGAGAAAGTGGTGGAGCAACTCAAATCATTTGCAACTCCCATCAAGAGCAAGGATGAAATAAAGCAGGTGGCTATTATTTCCGCAGAGTCCGTAGAACTGGGCGAGAAAATCGCAGAAACCATCAATAAGGTGGGCAAGGACGGAGTGGTGACGGTAGAGGAGTCGCAGTCGGTCGGCATTGAGTCAGAGGTGGTAAAGGGACTCCAGTTTGACAAGGGATATGTATCGCCCTACATGGTGACGAATCCGGAACGCATGGAGGCGGTACTTGAAAATCCGGCGATTGTGATTACGGATAAAAAGATTTCAGGCATTAAAGAGATTTTGCCGTTTTTGGAAAAGCTCGCACAGGCAGGACGCAAGGAGGTGGTGATTATTGCCGAAGATATTGAAGGCGAGGCGCTGACGACGTTTGTACTAAACAAACTGCGCGGCTCATTTAACGTGCTTGGCGTAAAGGCCCCCGGATACGGCGACCGCAAGAAAGAGCTTTTGCAGGATATTGCGATTATGGTCGGCGGGCAGGTGGTTTCCGAGGAACTTGGACTTACGTTTGAAAAAGTAGGTCTTGAGGTATTGGGTGCTGCCTCCCGCGTGATTGCCACGAAAGACGCAACTACTATTGTAGGGGCCAAGGGAAAGAAAGCGGAGATTGAGGCGCGTGTCCAGCAGCTTCGCAAACAGCGCGAGGGAAATGATTCAAAGTATGACAATGAGAAGATTGACGAGCGTATTGCCAAACTTTCGGGCGGTGTCGCGGTCATTCGCGTCGGCGCTGCGACAGAAACTGAAATGAAGTACTTGAAATTGAAGATTGAGGATGCGGTGAATGCAACCAAGGCCGCGATTGCGGAAGGAATTGTCGCCGGAGGAGGTGTCGCGCTCATCAAGGCTGCAGAGAAGGCGCGGCACTGGCTTGAGAGCGAAAAGACGAAAGCTAAACGTCAGATGACCAAGGAGTTTGAAGCAGGATTTCACATTGTGCTCAAGGCACTTGAAGCCCCGCTTCGCCAGATTGCCATGAACGCAGGAAAGGATGATGGTTCGGTGATTGTGGAAGCGGTGCGCAAAGGCCGCGGCAACTTCGGGTATGATGCACTTAAAGACGAAATGGTGGAGGATATGGTGGCGGCAGGTATTGTAGACCCCGTGAAGGTAACGCGGCTCGGCGTGCAGAACGCCGCCTCTGCTGTGGCGCTGTTACTTACGACCGAAGCGGCCGTGGCGGAAGAGCCGAAGGAAGAAAAAGAAGCTCCGGCTGCAGGAGGGGGAATGGGAGGATACTAGAGAAGAAGTTAGTAGTAAGTAGTTAGTAGAAAGAAAAGGCACCGCCCCGACTCCGCCAGCTGGCGGACGTCGGGGCGGTAGTGTTTAGTGTTTTGTCGTGCTTTAATTTAACGATGCAAGAACAAACAACCCCTTCTCGTTTCGTCCGAATAGTTCAAATGGTTCTTTTGATTTGGGGAATATTGCATTTCATTAATGCAGGCTTTTATGCTATCAAAATCGGCCTCCAACTTGATTATTGGCTCTCATCTGGATACGCTATTCTGCTCCCACTTTCTGTTTTCGGGACTCTACTAGT
>JAUSHG010000039.1 GCA_030648695.1 bacterium
ATCCACGGGTGGCAACGGCGAAACGGACTGCGGCGGTAATTGTTATCTGCAATCCGCCGCAGTGTCAGGGGGGCTGAACAAGTGTTCAGCCCGATTTTATTTTTCTCTAACAACCTCGCCTAACTTATCCCAAATGATTGCTATCGCAATCATTTGGGATAAGTTAGAGAGAACTGATTCCGGTGCTTTTTTATTTCTACCTCTCATGCGCGAGCGCAAGCGAGAGAATTTCGCGGGCAATAACCGCGGCGGCATCTTTCTTTGCAAACGAAGTGGCTTTTTGCGCCATGAGCGAGAGGTGCTCACTGCTTTCCGCGATACGCTCTATCTCGCTTAACAGTATGGTGGAGGTGAGATTGCTCTCCTCAATCACGCGCGCTCCCCCGCCTCGCGCATAGTTGTAGGCATTTTCGCGCTGATGATTTCCGTTTGATTCGGTGATAGGAATAAGAATTGAAGGTTTCCCCCATGCGGCGATTTCAAAAATGGTGGAGCCGGCGCGCGAAACAACAAGGGTGGCACTTTGAAAAGCACTGGCGAGCTGCGGCGCACTTAAGGAGGGAAACGGGTGATAGCGCTCCTTAAAGGTGTGTTTGGCGAGGTATACGCCGGTTCGTGCCGTGAGGTCTGCAAAATTGGCCTGTCCGGTCTGATGAATGACCTCAAAACGCTCCAGAAGCTCCGGCAGAATCGGAAGCAGTACCTCATTGAGGGTAACCGAGCCAAGCGAGCCGCCGAGAACAAGGAGAACCGGAAGACCTCCCTGCAGACCGAGATGTACGGACGCTCCCTGCGCAAGAATGTCCCTGCGAATCGGATTACCGGTATAGGCCACCTTGCTCTCGGGAAAATACTGCGCCGTTTCCGGAAACGAAAGCGCCACGCCGCGCGCAAACTTCCCTGCCCACCGGTTTACGCGCCCCGGTACGCTGTCCGATTCATGAATGAGCACCGGAATATTAAACAGGCGGGCGGCAAAGAGCGCCGGAAAGCTTCCATATCCTCCCTTCCCCACAATGACATCCGGAAACAGGCGGAATACGCGAATGGTGCCGCTTATAAGCCCGTAAAGCGTTTTCCCTGCATCCGTGATGTTTTTGAAGGAAAGATAGCGCCGTAATTTGCCGGTCGTGACCGGCACGAACGTGATGTCATTGTCATACAGCGCACGCTCATCATACGGGTCGGGCGCCATGAAAAAAAGCTGCGGCGAAATGAGCCGCTCCTCCGTGCCAATGCGGCGGATTTCCTCCGCAATCGCAATGAGCGGATAAAAGTGCCCGCCTGAACCTCCTCCGGTGAATAATATTTTCATACAATACGAATTACGAATCTTTACGAATATACTAATAATGTTAACAAACTATACGATACGTATTCGTATATTCGTACAAATTCGCTATTCGTATTAACTGCGCTGATATCGCGAAATACTTAACAATATCCCCGCCGAAAAGAGTGCGGCGATAAGAGCCGTGCCGCCGTGGCTGACAAACGGAAGCGGCAGGCCCGAAAGCGGGATAATGCCGAGCATGGCCGCAATGTTCATGAACGCCCCCGACCCGATAAGTATAACAATTCCTATGCACAGCAGGCGGCCAAAGAGGTCCGGCGCCCGCGAGGCATTGCGGAGTCCGCGCAGAATAAACAGCAGGAACAGCAGAACGAGCGTGGAGCTCCCCACAAAGCCAAACTCCTCGCTCATTACTGCAAAAATAGAATCATCAATCGGTTCGGGAAGATACGAGAATTTCTGGACGCTCTGTCCGAACCCCCGCCCGAGAAATCCTCCGCTCCCTATGGCAATGAGCGACTGCTGAATCTGCCATCCCGACCCCTGCGGGTCGCGGGCAGGGTTTAGAAACGTAAAGAATCGCTCAATAAGATAGGGTTTTGATATGACATAGATGGAGAGTACGAGCACGCCGAGAATTATCACTCCGGCAATATGCTTTTTGTTGCCTCCGGCGGCGATATACATGCAGAGCAAAGTAAAGGCGATGACCACAAAGCTGTCGGTATCCGGCTGCGGCAGGAGAATGGCCGCCGCGACCGCAATGAGGAGCAGCAGCGGGACAAGTCCCCATTTAATGGTTTCTATCCGCTCCTTCATGGCACTCATGAATGCCGCTGCGAAAATGACCAGCCCCAGTTTGAGAAACTCTGACGGCTGTATTGAAAATCCGGCCACGCTTATCCAGCGCTTGGCCCCGCCGTGCTCAAGACCGATTTGCGGAATATAGACCAGAAGCGCTCCGAACACCGATACGATGAGAATAAGAAGCGCGTAGCGCTTGAACTTCGCGTAATTGAACAGCAGGGCGCCGAAGGCCGCGCCACAGCCGAGTGCAATCGCCAAAAGCTGTCTGCCGGCAACACTCTGAAAACTGGCTCCGTCGCGGGCCAGAAGTCCCAAGGAGGCGGAAACGAAAATAAGAAACCCGAACGCGAGGAGCGCGAGGATGATGGCAAGAAGTACTTTGTCAATCTTTTGGAACATAGCTTATTAGCTGTTTAGCTTACTCTCGCATGCCTTTCCTAATAAGCTACAAGCTAAAAAGCTAAGAAGCTGTCATCCGACTAATGCAAAGATGATTCCGATAATCGCAAAAATGACTCCGATAATCCAGTAACGCATGGTGACCTTGTGGGGCGGCCAGCCGAGCGCCTCAAAATGGTGATGTAAGGGAGCTATGAGAAACACTTTTTTGTGACGGTAGCGCTTGGAGCCGAGCTGGATGATGGCCGAGAGCGAGGTGATGACGAGCGGGAAGGCAATAATCGGCAAAAGCAGAAGCCCTTCTCCCCCGCCGGGAAGGTCGGTGAGAAACGCCACAACGGTAAGCGAAAGTGTGAGTGCCATACTGCCGGTTTCCGACATGTAAAACCGCGCGGGCGGAATGTTAAACCACAAGAACGCGAGAATTCCTCCCAGAATCACGGCGCAGAATGCGGCAAGGTCAATCTGATTCTGGAAAAAGGCAATCATTCCGTAGGCCGCAAAAATAATCGCGAATACGCCGCCCGCGAGCCCGTCTATGCCGTCTATGATGCCGCCGGAATAAATAGCAATTGCAACGAGCGCAAAGAGCGGAATGAGATAGGGTCCTACCGGAAGCAGGCCGTTAAAGGGGATGGAAATGGCCGAGACATCCAGTTTTGCATAAAACCAGAATCCGGTAAGAAGCCCGATGAGGCCAACAAGCATGAGGCGTTTGCGCAGGGACAGCCCGCCCGCCTTGTGGTCGCCGTTTCCGAGAATCTCAAAAAAATCATCAACGAGTCCGATGCCGGCCCCGAGCAGGAGCACAGCGAGCGGTATCCAGGTCTGACTGCGGCTCAAAAAATCCAGCTTCATGATGGCCGGAATGGGAAACACCTGTGCGAACAGAAAGATAAGCGCAATGGTTGTCGCCGCAGAAAACCAGATAACCACGCCTCCGAGCCGCGGGATGCCGACCTCGCGGCTTTCATGCAGTTTGTTGAACAAGACCGTTGACTCCCCTTCGGAGCCGGTCTTCCCCGCCCGCTTCTTCCACATAGTGTGCTTGTAGAGGTAATGCGTAAGCAGGGGCGTGATACCGATGCCTATGGTGAAGGAGAGCACGGCGGGAACAAATACTTTGACGATGGTGGCGATATCGAAAGTGGGCATACAAGGTAATTATCAATTCACAATTTCCAATTATCAATCAATTAATGAATTAAAATCTGAAAATTGATAATTGAAACTTGAACATTCTCGCGTCTATTGCTTTTGCTGAAGAGACGCGAGCGTTGCCCAAACTAGCTTCTCTGCATCCGTAAATCGTCCTTCAAGCGTTGAACCCATGACTGCAATAACAATCGGGTGTCCGAATCCGGCATCAAAGGCAACTACCAGATTTCCTCCGGCGAGGTCAGTGTATCCTGTTTTTGAAGCAAGAAGCAAGGGAAACCTGTCGGCGCTTTTGTTTGTGTTGTGCGCGCGCCGCGACGTGCCGTCCTCGCTTGAGAGCAGAAGGTCGCTCCACTTGGTCGCCCGAAATACGCCTGGAAATCTGGAAAGAGTCGCGGCCAGCATGTGCGCGGCCTCGCGCGCGTTGCTCATGGCTCCGACCGCGCTTGCACTCTGGTCAAGACCGGTTTCGTTTCTGAAAAATGTGGAGGTAAGACCAAGCTCCTTTCCGAGCGTATTCATGCGCGCAATGAAGAAAATGCGCCCCGCCTCGCGGTCGGGAATGCCCGAAGCAATCATGCCGGCTCGCGTGGAAACCGCCTGCGCCCCGTCGTTTGAGGACTCAATGAGCAGAAACTGAAGCAGGTCGCGAAGCTTCCAGACCTCCCCCGGACGAAGTCTGGTATCCCCTTCGGTTGAGAGGTCCTCGCTATCAATCCGTATCTGCGTATCCTCCGGCAAGAGGGTAAGTGCTGTGGCCGCGGTCATTATTTTGGTAAGAGAAGCGAGCGGAAGCTCCTCCTCCGCATTTTTTGCGTACAGAGTTTCCTTGGTCTTTGCGTCATATACAAAAGCCGCGCGTGCTTCAAGGGCAAGATGTTCAAACGGATTTACAGCTGGAGCTTCTTCGTTGACTGATACCTCGGGTACCGCAGAAGCGGTTTCCGGGCGTTCGCCCTGCGCAAGCAGAACAAGAGCGAGAATGAGCGCGCTCCAAAAGAAATATTCCGGTTTTTTTACGAACGAACCCACCTCAATTTTGTGGCTTTCCGGAGTCGTATGCGCGACAGGTGCTACACTGTTCTCCTTTTGTACGGAAGTGTCTTTTGAAGATGAAAAAATGCCGACCACATTTCCTGCCGCCTTTGCTTCTTTCCACATATCATTAAAAATGTCCTGTAAATGCCTCATACGGTTTCTTCTTTCTCGGTCTTCTCTTTTTCTTCCGTTTCAGTTGTTACAAACTGCATAAGCTCGCGTTCTACATTTTCAAATTCAGGAAGCTCTCTGCTCTCGCGGATACCGAGATGCGAGAGAAGAGCAACGGTCGGTGAATAGGTGTACCCGCGCATATTTTCCTGAGGAAAATCTGATCGGGCAGGCATTCGTTCGTCTTTTTCGTTTTGGCGACGTTCTATGAGGCCGCGAATGAGGAGTGAGCGTAAAATAGAGGTGGAGTTGACTCCTCGGACGTATTCTATTTCGCGCCTTGAAACCGGCGCTTTATATAAAATAATACTCAAAGTTTCCAATGATGCTTTTCCGAGCGGCGCCTCAAGTTCCTCTTTCTGGAGACGTTCCATAACGGGCGCTATTTCGGGCGCAGTGGTGAGCGCGTATTCGTTGCCGGTTGATACAAGGGTTATCCCGCCGGTAAGACGCGCCTTGAGCGCGGCAAGCCCTTGTTTAATCTCGCCCGAATCCTTGCCAAGCATGCGCATAAGCTCCGGTATGGATACCGGTTCTCCTTTCCAAAATAATA
>JAUSHG010000048.1 GCA_030648695.1 bacterium
AATTATCAGTTATACTAGTCGCCATGGCATCTAAATTGAGAAAAGGGGATACCCGTAGGAAGAAGGCCGCCAAACCGGTCCGGAAAAGCTCGCCTGCGCGCGGCGCGCGGGTGAGCCCGAAAAAGGAAAAGTCGGCTTCCAAGCCCGCGCCGAAACGAATCGTGTCCGGCAAGTCCATTTCCCAGGGCAAGGAACGGGATGAGAAGTGCCTGCGGCTCATTGCCAAAGGCAAGGAGCGCGGCTTCATCACCTATGATGAGATTCTGAAGGAGTTCCCGACCATTGAAGAGGACATCATGTTTTTGGATGAACTCTACGGACGTTTTCAAACTTCCGGCATTGATGTGCTGGAAGGCGGGCGCATGCTTGAAAAAGAGGAGGAAGCGCCGGTAAAGAAAAAGCATGTGTATCTGGGCAAGGGAGGCGGGGACGGAGGATATGACTCCATCCAGATGTACCTCAAGGAAATCGGACAATATCCATTGATTAGTGCGAAAGAGGAAAAGGATTTGGCCAAGCGCATTGAAGCAGGAGATATGGAGGCGAAGAATCTGCTTGCGCGTGCAAACTTGCGCTTGGTGGTTTCCATTGCCAAGAAATATGTGGGACGTTCGCCCGATTTGACGCTGTTGGATTTAATACAGGAGGGAAACCTCGGACTCTTCAAGGCCGTGGACAAATTTGACTGGACCAAGGGGTATAAATTTTCTACGTATGCGACGTGGTGGATTCGTCAGGCCATCACCCGCGCGCTTGCCGACCAGTCGCGCACCATTCGCGTGCCGGTGCACATGGTGGAAACCATTGCCAAGTACAAGCAGGTGGTGCGCCGCCTCTCGCAGGAGCTGGGCCGCGACCCTCTTCCCGAAGAGATTGCGGTTGAAATGGGCATTGAGCGCGAAAAGGTCTATCAGATTGAGAAGATTGACCAAGATACGGTCTCTATTGAAAGTCCGGTGGGAGATGAAGGAGATGACGGCAAAAGCACACTCGGCGATTTTCTGGCGGACGACAAGATTATTTCTCCCGACCAGGAAGCGTCACAGCGGATTTTGGGCGACCAGGTACGCGAGGTGCTCGGCGACCTTTCCGAAAAAGAGCGCCGCATCTTGGAGTTGCGTCACGGACTCATTGACGGCATCACGCACACCCTGGAAGAAGTGGGGCAGAAGTTCGGCGTGACGCGCGAGCGCATCCGCCAGATTGAGGCCAAGGCGCATGAAAAAATTCGGCAACATGAAAAAGCAAAAAAATTGCAGGGATACTGATTGGAAAAACCATTGACCTTTGACCATTAACCTTTGACTTAAGCCAAGAAATCTAACGGCTCAACGCGTTGAGCCGTTTGAAGGGCTATACATATGGCTGAAATGGGAGCAAAAAGGCGCAGCGGGGGATGAGTCCGCTGCGCACGCGTTTGAAATTGCCGAAGCACAAAATTGCCGAAGTACAACTAGGCACCCGCATGCTCTTTTCGGAGCCGCTCAATTCCGGCCTCAAGGACGGGAATAAATCGGTCGGGTGTTCTCTCCCCGTTTTGCCCATGAGCACAAAATGCCATGATAGCGTAGCGGAAAGAAACAATCTCTGTTTTTCCCGCAAGGGTTTTACAGGTGCCGCGATGAGTGAAGAGGATTTGCTCCCCCTTTTCGTTCGTGGCGAGTAGCACCTTAGTTCCAGAAGAAGCGAGGAATCTGATTGGTTCAGAGTCCTCAAACGGATACACGTCGGTTCTCATGAATCGTGAGAGTTCAAGCATCGCGTCTCCCACGAGATTGGTGCCGTCTAGTTTCTTGTCCTTCTGTGCGGTTGTGTCTGCACACTGTATATCGTTCATTCAGTTCCTTGGGTTTGTTTTTTAGTTCCAAAAGTGCAAAAGATTTCGGCTAATCATACAGGGCTTCTCCATGAAGTCAATCGTGTTATCCCCACACCACAAGGGTGCCCCTTGAAATACAAGGGGCACCCTTGTGCTTGTGGCACGATATGTAACTTGCTATATACTAGCGGCATGTCCGACACGGTATTCAATTCACTCTACAAAAAACTAAACTGGGAGCAGAAAAAGGCGGTGGATGCGATAGAAGGTCCCGTCATGGTGATTGCCGGCCCGGGGACGGGCAAGACCTCAATTTTGACCCTGCGGATTGCGAATATTTTGCGTAAGACCGATACGCCACCTTCCTCTATTTTGGCGCTTACCTTTACCGAGAGCGGGGTGTACTCCATGCGCAAAAAGCTGGTAGAGATTATCGGCGCGGCTGGCTACCGTGTCGCTATTTTTACCTTCCACGGATTTGCCATGGAGGTTATTCGCCGTTTTCCGGAGTCATTCCCGCGCATCATAGGCGGCAGGCCGGCCACAGTGCCGGACCAGGTGGAAATACTGGAGAGCATTTTTTTGAAGAAACGCTTCAAACGGCTCTCACCGTTTGGCGATATTCTGCACTATGTTCCCAAAGCGCTTCGCGCCATCCGTGAACTCAAACGCGAGAATATGTCGCCTGCTGTTTTGCAGAAAACGCTTGAGAAAGAACTTCGTGAACTCAAAAGAATACCTAGTCGCATGCACACAAGCGGACGTTTCAAAGGAGAAGTTAAGGGAGAGTTTCGGGAACGCGAGAACCGGCTCAACAAATCTTTGGAGCTCGCGCAGGTCTATGAGGCGTATGAAAAAGAACTTGCCGCGCGGCAACTCTTTGACTTTGAGGACATGATTCTTTTCTGCATCAAAGCGCTTGAGAAAGACAAAGGGCTTTTGCTTTCGCTTCAGGAGCAGTATCTGTATCTTTTGGCGGACGAGCATCAGGACGCCAACAACGCGCAGAATCGCATACTTGAGTTACTCGCCTCATTTCATGAGAATCCAAATCTCTTTATTGTAGGGGACGAGAAGCAGGCGATTTACCGTTTTCAGGGCGCATCGCTTGATAACTTCCTCTATTTTAAGAAACTCTATACGGATGCATTGCCAATTGAGCTCAAAGATAACTACCGCAGTCCGCAGATGCTTCTTGATGCCGCGCACTCGCTTATCAACGCAACAAATCCTCTCCCCCTTTTTAAGGGGGAGAATAAAAGAGGGGGTTTAACGCAATCACAACTTCGTCCCCGTCTTCTCGGCAAACGTCCGGGAGGGAAGGAGACCGTACGCTTTTTTGAGTTTTCAAATCAGGAGGCCGAGATTGCATTTGTTATTCACGAAGCAAAGCGTCTGGTGAAGAGCGGAGTGCCCCTTCGCGAGATTGCCATACTGCTTCGCGACAATGCGGACGCGGTTCCCTTCATTGAGGCATTTGAACGCACCGACATTCCCTTTACGGTGCTTACCGACGAGGATATCTTGCAGGATGAAGAACTGCGCAAGCTCCTGCTTATTCTGGAGGCGAGCACTAACGCGGGGAATCCCGAGCTGTTCGCACAGATGCTCCATCTGGAGTTGTTCCACATTGACCCCGTCTCTCTCTACCGAGTGCTTCGGTTCTGCCACACCAATCGGCACTCGCTCTTTGAGGTTCTGCAAAGCCCACGGTTGCTTAGGCAGGCAAAGGTTGATGGGGAAGCACTGCGCAAGGCGTATGCACAGTTTTTGGGATTTGCCCGAGCGGCGCAGAATCTTGGAGCGGCGGAGGCGATAGAGCTTATTGCGCGTGAGTCGGGCTTCGTGCCGCATCTCCTTCAAACCCGTGGGTCGCTTCGCGCTTTGCAGAAGCTGGACACGTTTTTTGGACACCTCAAGGAGCTTTCCATGCACCGGCGCAGTTTTTCGCTCGCGGATTTTCTTGAGACACTCCAAAAACTGCGCAGGCACAACCTTCGCTTGCGCACCAAGGACAATCGGCCGCAGTTTTATGAATCTCTGTCCATCATGACCGCGCACCGCGCCAAGGGGCTTGAGTTTGAGTATGTTTTTATTTGCGGGGCAACCGACGGACACTGGGGCGGAAGGCGCACGAAAAGGGATTTTTATATCCCCATCCCCCTTACTAAAGGGGGCGGGCCGAAAGGCCGGGGGTTGTTATCCCCCTTAATAAAGGGGGCGAGCCGAAGGCCGGGGGTTGTAACAACCCTCCCGCATAAGAATGCGAGTGCTCCCTTTGATAAGGGAGATAACGAAGACGAACGCCGTCTGTTTTTCGTTTCTCTCACACGCGCCCGCGTTGCCGCAACCATTACCATGTCCAAAGAGGGTGCGGATGGGCGGCCGCTTTTGCCCACGGAGTTTATAGAGGATATCGGGCGGAAGTTTCTCACGCGTGAAAGCGCACTTTCTTTTGAGGCCACAGTGAAGAAACTGCCACCCCGCTATGCAACTGCGCGCAGGAACACTGGTCCTTCAGTTACCCTGCAGGAGTATTTGCGTAAAGTATTTCTGGAGCAGGGACTTACGGTAACGGCGCTCAACAACTATCTCGCCTGCCCGTGGGAGTATTTTTTCAAAAATCTGGTGCGTTTGCCGCAACTTCCCGAAGCGTATCTCTCGTACGGCACCGCTATGCATGCGGCTCTGCACTCGTTCTTTGATGCGTACCGCGAAAACAAGCGGCTTGGCAAACCGGCATTACTGCGATTTTTCCTCCGCGAGATGGAGCGTTCTCCTTTGCCGCTTCGCGACTTCAAGCGGTACAGCGAGAAGGGAAAGGCGGCGCTCTCGGCCTACTTTGATGCCTATGCAAAGACGTTTGCACAGGATACGCAGAACGAACTTGAAATTACTGGTGTATTCTTGCCACTTGATGTAGGTCTGTCATTCCCGCGAAAGCGGGAATCCAGAGCGGATTCTTCTAAAAAACTAGATTCCCGCCTGCGCGGGAATGACATTAGTGTGCCACTTCTATTGCGCGGTGTGATTGATAAACTTGAGCAAAATTCAGACGGAGGCGTTACAGTTGTGGATTACAAAACCGGCAAACCAAAATCTCGTGCCGAGATTTTAGGAAAAACCAAGGGTTCAAATGGAAATATCATAAGACAACTTCATTTTTATAAGCTCCTTCTTCAAGGTCTGACCTTGAATCGGGAAAAAGGTCAGACCTTTCAGATGACAACCGGCGTGATTGACTTCATTGAACCGGACGCACGCGGCACACTGCACCGCGAAGTATTTGAGGTGGAGGAAAGGGAGGTGGACAAGCTCAAGGTAGAGGTACAACGGGTAGGGAAGGAGATTTATGATTTTTCATTTTGGGACACGAGATGTGAGAGGCGCGGGTGCGAGTATTGTCGGCTACGACAATCGCTAAACTGACGCCAAACATAAAACGCGAAACAGACGCAGAACCTGTCGACCTGTGAGGTCGACAATCTTCCCCTCCCCTCCTTTTCCAAGGAGGGGATTGAGGGGTGGTGTGTGTGAATTGATTCTGCGGCTTTATGGAGCCGTTTTTTGAGGGATTGACGAGTGGCACTGTTCTATGCTATAATGTAAGGAGTGTGCTGTAGGGTAGGCAAACGTCTATCCGCTAGGCCGTTGTATACGGCTGAATTGCATTTTTTCCGGACTGGCGTTCGGAATGAGTGTGATTGCACAAAAGGATTGAGTTTAATGAAAAATAATCTGCTCTTTGTCGTATTGTTTGTGTTTACTCTGATTGTTCCCTCCGCCATCGCGCAAGACGTTCCGAAAGGCGACGTCGCCGCCGAACCCCTCATTTCTGAGGCCGGAGAGCGCTCCGACTTCAGTCACGGGGTGAGCAATGTGGTAAGCTCTGTGACCGCGCTGCTTCCGGATAAGAGCTGGTTCCGTGCGGAATTCACGGAAGGTGGCGGAGTGACGAATTTGTCACTTTCTGTCTACAACAGTCGGAGCTATTATGCGTACCCAAAGTCGGCCGAAACGAGTGAGTTCGCAAACCTGAACACGTGGAACAAGTTCGCGCAGAACCTTCGTGATCGATTCCAAATCATTTCCGATGACTTGTATGCCGAACTCGTGGACTATGAAGTACTCGGTACGTCTACGTTTGTTTCGGGCTCGGAAAGCTCACCGACGGCGGTCATACTGAAAGCCGGAACGCGCTTACTGGCGATTGGTGAAGACCAATGGGTCGGTTCTGTACCGGAAACGGGAAGTAAAGTTCTCCTCGGTCGGAGCGTCCACGGAGATCTGTTCTTTCAGGTGTTTCGTGCAGGTAAAACCCTTACGGTGGAGCCCGCAGTCGGCACCCGCATGGCGGAGGAAAAACGCGAGCGTGAGGCACGGTTCGCAATAATCCGTGCCGAAAGCGAGCCGACCCGTATGAAGCCCATCATTGTTACGGGCAAGGCCGAGGACGCCGAAAAGTAACAAACCAATCACACATCGGGGCCGCTGGCATACGCTGGCGGCCTCTTTTTATTCCCCCTTAATAAAGGGGGCGAGCCGAAGGCCGGGGGTTGTCACAACCCTCCTGCCGAAAACGGCAGTGCTCCCTTTAGTAAGGGAGATAAACCACCCGCATAAGAATGCGAGTGCTCCCTTTACTAAGGGAGATTAAGGGAGATTATTTCAGCAGCAACCCGATGACTTCTTTCATGAGCGGATATTGGAAGGCGCCGGTGATGGCCACGCGCATGCGGTCGGTGCTTATGACAATCGCATCCGGAGTGCCGGGCGGGAGCTGGCGCATGAGGGTAGCATTTATGTCGCGCAGACGCTTTTCGCTTTCAGGTTTTATCGTTTCTTTCGTGATGAGCACATTATACGGAGTGCCGCTAGCACCCAGAGCGATGGCTTCCTTGGTTTCGCTGTCTACGCGCGCGGCATACCGTCCGGAAGAAAGGCAGGTCTCAAAGTCCGCGCGGCGGAGTCCTATGTCTTCTGCAATTTGCGGGAGAAGTGCGAGGTCAAGCTGGTCATTTGAGGGAGTCAGGGTGAAGACGCTGTCCGTGTAGTTCCAGAATGCGGTATTTCCGCCAAGTTCCGCCGAACATTCAAGCGCTTCAGCTTCTTTGGGCGCTTTGGAATGCAGGGTGATGAGGGGGAAATGCCGGTATACCCAGGCGACTTGGCCGCTTTTTCCGTATTCGTTTACCAGTTGTTTGAGCGTGGTGTGGAATCGCTTGCAGAACGGACACTCGGTATCCGAATACTCAACGATGGCTACCTCGGCATTGGGGTTGCCGCGAATGTGGTCGGTTGCTTCATTCACGGGGCGTATGGCAAGAAGCGACGTGCTCTGTCCTGCCTCTGCTGGCTGGTTATCCGCATTCGCGCCGGTATCAGTCGCCCCCCGCGAGAAAAAAACGGCTCCGGCAATAAGGAGACCGGCTGCGACAATGGCGAGCGGGGTCGTGAGTGCAATTCCGGAGGAGTTCGGTTGTACCGGCTGTGTTTGTTCGGGTTCCATAATGCGTGAAGTATACCCCGTGCCACAATATTTTGCATCTCATACTCTATCGCGAAACGTATCATACACCCACATCTTACTTTTACCACGTACGTGGTAGAAGTAAGATGTGGGTTTGAGAAAGATAGAAAGAAGAGTGGTGGCACGGGGAGCAATTCCCTGATAATGTATAGCCATGATGTGGGTTTATTCTTTGGGCGCAGTCGCTATCGTCAGTTTGGTGGCGTTCGCCGGCCTCTTTACGCTTGCCCTGCGCGTGGAGACGCTTCGGCGGTGTATTTTCGTGCTGGTCGGGCTTGCTATCGGGGCGCTCTTTGGCGATGCGCTCATTCACCTTATTCCCGAGGCGCTCAAGAGCGGACTTGGCGAGGTGACGGTGGGAGTATTGGTGATGTCCGGCATCCTTGCCTTTTTTATATTGGAGAAATTTCTATCGTGGCATCACACACACGGAGAGCATGAAGAAACAACGGAAAGCATTGCCGAGCACGACCATGCGCCTAAAACCCTTGCCCCGCTTGTGCTCGCCGCGGACTTCATTCACAACAGCGTGGACGGTATTATTATCGGTGCCTCATTTCTGGTGAGCGTGCCGGTCGGCATTGCGACCACCGTGGCGGTGGTGCTTCACGAGATTCCGCAGGAGGTTGCCGATTTCGGCCTCCTTATTCACGCAGGGTGGAGCAGAGGACGGGCACTGCTGTGGAATTTCCTTACTGCACTATCGGCATTCATCGGAGTGTTGTTCGTGCTTCTGTTCGGGAGTAGCATTGAACAACTGGTGCCGGTTGCGGCCTCCATTACCGCCGGCGCGTTTCTTTACATTGCCGGAACCGACCTCGTGCCGGAACTGCAACGCACTCCGGGATTTAAAAAATCCCTCATACAGATTCTTTCCATTGCGCTTGGTTTCTTCGTGATGGTATTGCTTACGTTTTTGGAATAATCTCCCTTACTAAAGGGAGCACTGCCGTCTTCGGCAGGTGGGTTGTATCTCCCTTAC
>JAUSHG010000060.1 GCA_030648695.1 bacterium
AAAAAAGTCCGCCACTCCCTGGAAAATGCCACGGGAGACGCGCGTTCGGTGATGACGGGTATACATTGCTTCAAGTGCGGTAGTAGAACCTCCGTGTGCAACAACCGTTGACGCATCACGGCTTGTCCGATGCATGAGAAACCGCAGCCATCTTTCTGGAATTGCATTAAGCATGGGTACTGTGAAAAATCTAAGCGCTCGGACTAGAGTGCCATGGGTTTCCATACCCGTGTCAGTTTTTCGGCTGTGTGTATCTTCCGGCATTATAACTTTCTAATCTCATTAACAACGAGTTCAACGATTTTCCTTACTTCGTCCACAGTCGGCTGTTCATTCCCCGCAAAAAGTTCAGAGGAATGAATGGGCTTTCCGAAGGCAACCACTGCGGTGCGCTTGCGGGTTAGGAATTCATACGTACTCGGACGATAGATACCGGTGATTCGCACCGGTATAGTAATTGCCCCCGTTCTCCAGGCCAAAAATCCTACGCCGCCATGGGCATGGGTACCCACTTCGTTTTCCGGTAGCTGCTTGCCGTCAGGAAACATGCACAAACTTTTCCCCGCTTCAAGCAGTTGGATGTGGGTCTGAAGCGAAACTTCATAATTGTGCTTCCCTGAATGCAGGCGATGTGCTCCCCACAGTTTGAATAGACAGCCACCATAAAAATAGCGCCGCCAACTGCTGTTTATGTAAAATGCCGATTCACGCGAGGTATAAAACATAGGACTTAACGGAGAAAGAAACGGAAGTGAAGCAGGAACGAGAACGGAATCCAGTTCGCTTGAGTGACTTACCGCGAAAATAGTTCCTTGTTTATTAGTTAAGAGTTTCAAGTTTTCAGCCCCGCGAATCTCAAGTCGGATAAAAAAGCGAAAAAGAGGTCGGACAAGCGGCCAGATTGCGGTTTGCAACACCCACGGTGTCCAGTAAAAGAGTTTGGGGAGCGTTTCGGATGCTGGCATGAGTGGTCGTACGTTTGAAGCTAGTGGTTTGACGGTTTCCATAAAATCAGCACACACAACCGATTTTTGTCGGCCTTGCGTTTGTGCATGTATTCTAGCATTTTTTAAGCCATAAAAAAGGCGCTCTGTTTGTGCAGAGCGCCTGGGTGTGATTTGGAAATCACGTTGTCGTGTCCGGCTTGGTGAGTTCCCTCCTACAGCACGGACATTCGGGACAGTCAGTGTTGAATTTGCAGCAAGGACAGTGGTATTTCCCGCCACCGCTGCGCCTCTGATTTGGCGGAGAAAGGCGCATGGTAAATTTTGCCACGTAGTGACCGGCAGGACAGACGGAGATTTCTTCATCCAGCGCTTTCATTTCAACCTCCTTTTTGCAGATGGCGCAGTGTGCAGTCATACTTTATCGTTCTCCGCAAATACTGGGTCAGGTTTCCGTGGAGTCAGATATTCTCTGCAGAATGGGCAGATAAACGATTTCGGGTCAGGCCATACCATTTCAGTTCCCCACCCGTGCACCTCTTCCTGCTTGCCATATACAACCGTGATTAAGGAATTACATTTCGGACATTTCTTAGAGAATGATTTCATATTCGGTATTCAGTGTTTTCTTTTTACTTTCGTTCGTGTCCGAGACGCGTTATCCGTTGTAATAGAAATCGAAAGGGAAATCAACTAAACCGGGGATTACTGTAACCTTTCCTGAAAAAGGAGCATCGCACGACGGGCAGTGATAGTTCTCCGTCTCGATTTCATCTCCAGGTTTTACATTTCCATGACGCGGTACGGCAACTTTATGTGTTGCATGACAGGTTGGGCAGATAAATAATACTTGAGGAACTTTCATAATTTATAGTTCTTTCTTTGTCAAAGAGCTCTCTACAGAACTCGCGAGATTTTTTGCTCCGCCTTCCGGCGAATAGACAACAAAAAATCCCGCCCTTACTACACAACAAAAAGTTGCGTACTAAGGGCGGGATTATTTTTCGCGTCAGTTTAGCGCTTATAGTTTCGCTTCTGTTTCGCGGTTTTCCCCACGGTGCCACCTCATTTTAAGAAAATTCGAAATCCGAAAATCTTCTTTCACTGACTCCGCTTGCGCGACATCAGTTATCTCTGTTACGGGAGAACCCGGACTTCCACGTGGGCGACGCGTTGCGTTTAGCCCAATAGCAGAAGCCACCTTATCCAGAATGGATGTTTCGGACCCAGCCCCACGTGAACCAAAGGTTTTTTACGTGGGATCCGAAAGGTTTTAGTGTTGTAACGGACTCTAAAACCACTATAGCATATAGTGGTTTTCCGTCAAGGTCTTTCCGATATTGCCTTTTGAAATGTATACGAAGATTCAGTAGGTATGCGAGCTACGCCGCTCAATTTTATAGACGTACACTGAACGCGTCCGCGCGTAGACCTCAAAAAAGATTCGGTAGTTGCCTACCCTTCGCCGCCACGTGTCATCTTCCCCTCCGAGCTTCTCAATATCTCCGGCAAATGGATTAGTTCTTAACTCTCCAATTACGCTCAAAATTACCCCAGCATTTTTTGCAGGAATTTTCTTCAGGGCCTTGCGGGCCTTACCGCGAATTTCTACCCTCCAAATCTCGCTTGAGTACATCAAGGGTTACAAAATCTCCCTTCGCGTAATCCTTGCGTGCAGATTCAAGTTCTCGCTTTTGCGCCTTGGTCATCTTGACAGTTTTATAGTTAAGTGGGGGCGCGAATTTGGCACGCCTCTCCAGTGCCTCGTATTCCTTCTTTGGTACGAGTATTAGATCTTTTCCCGTAAGATGTTTTGGTATGGTTACGGTCGTCATACGTGAAGTATATCAAAATATCGTCTTTTCAGCCATGCGCTTCGTTCTTCACCGGAAAGGAGAACCTTTTTGACAGGTTTGTAACAACGATGGAGTCAGCGTTCATGGTAGAGATAGTATGATACACATTTCGGGATTTTAGAAGCTCTCCCGTATGGCATCTCAAATGTTTTGTCCCTGGCAGGAATCGAACCTGCACCACTTCCTTCGGAGGGAAGTATTCTATCCATTAGACTACAGGGACACTCAATAAACACGCCAACCGTATGGCGCGTTTATCATACATTGGAAATTGATAATTGAAAATTGGAAATTTTCAATTAGATTCCCTGCTTTTTGAGTTCTTCCACCAAATGCTTCGCCTCTTTTGAAAGCTTGCTCGGCAAATCAATTGTAATTCTGATGAGCAGGTCGCCGCGGCGGTTGCGTTCCTGCGGCACGCCCTTGCCGC
Source organism: bacterium (assembly GCA_030648695.1). Taxonomy (GTDB): domain Bacteria; phylum Patescibacteriota; class Minisyncoccia; order Phycocordibacterales; family UBA10002; genus UBA10002. The sequence goes on from JAUSHG010000060.1 coordinate 3,231, forward strand.
GCACGCGCAGAATCTCACCCGGTTTTACACCTTGCGGAATCTTGACGGTAATTTCTCCGTCCAGTGTTTTAACTGTGTATTCATCGCCGAGTAATGCACTTGAAAGTTTGATGGGCAGGTCCATGACCAAATTGGTTCCCTCCTTGCGGAACAGCGGGTGCTTGACTACATGCACCTTTACATACAAGTCACCCGGGCTTCCGCCACGAATCGCTTCTCCGGCGCCGCCCAAGCGAATGACTTCGCCATCTTCAATGCCCGCAGGAATCCGCACCGCAATTTCTTCCTGCCGTCGCGTGACACCAGAGCTGCGACAGGTCGTGCACTGCTCCACGTGCACCTGTCCGTTTCCATGACACATATCGCAGGAGCGTACCGTTTGCACCGAGCCGAATACCGAGCGGCGCGTCTCGCGGATTTTGCCCTTGCCGTTGCAGGTTTTGCAGGTTTCCATTGCAGAGCCGGGCTTGCCCCCGCTTCCCTTACAGGTTTCGCAGACAGATGTTTTGTTGAGGAGCATGCGGCGCTCGGTGCCGAATATTGATTCCGCAAACGAAAGCTCCACATCTATTGAAATGTCCCGTCCTCTTGCTTGCCGTGAGCCATTGGAGCGGCCGCCAAAGAAATCGCCGAAAATATCGCCGAGGTCAAACTCAACGCCGGCGCCTCCCTGTCCGAATCCTCCCTGCCGCGCGAAATCGCTGAAATCAAATCCGCCAAAATCACCCTGAAATCCTTCCGCACCTCCCCCGTTGCCGCCTCCACCCGAAAACACGCGACCATACGCGTCGTACTCGCCGCGCTTTTTGTCATCCGAAAGCACGGTGTAGGCCTCGTTCACCTCCTTGAACTTCTGCTCGTCACCGCCTTTTTTATCGGGGTGGAGCTTGTGGGCGAGGGTACGAAACGCCTTCTTTATTTCGTCCTTTGTGGCACTCTTTTGGACGCCAAGGACGGAGTAATA
>JAUSHG010000061.1 GCA_030648695.1 bacterium
GCTGCTTAATCTTCGGCTGATTGAATCCCACTACCAGGTCGTTATCAATAGCAATGACCGGCACGCCCATCTGTCCGCTCTTCTCAATCATTTCTTTCCGCTTCTCCAAATCAGCGGCCACATTGTGCTCCGTGTACTCCACGTTGTTCTGCGCAAAGAATTTCTTTGCGGCGTTGCAATACACGCAGGTCGGAGTTGAATAAATAGTTACGTGCGCCATATTTGTAGTTAAGAGTGTGTAAGTTTTAAGTTTATAAGGATTATCGCCAGTGCCCCATTATACCAGACGTATCAGATTTTCTTACTTTACAAGGAGTCAATTCTCTCGCCCTATGATTTTATAGTGCGGCTGCGATACGTTCAGATACCCTCTGGAGTTCTGCTTCAGGCGATGGTTCGCGGCTGCCTGTCCGGTACAAAAACTTGCGAGGTTCATATTCATAGATGCCGGTATCACCCTCTCTTCGCGGCAGTATATGCAGATGGAAATGCGACACCGACTGTCCAGCACTCTCTCCATCATTCCACGCAAAGTTAAAACCTTCTGCACCCAGTACCGTTTTCAGAGCACCGCAAATCTTAACGCGCAGTTCCTCTATCGCCTCTTTTTCCTCGGTGCTCAAATCTTCATACCGGCGTACACATCGCTTGGGACAGACAAGCGTATGTCCCGGCACAATTGGAATGTTGGTCGGAAATGCAAACGCAACCTTGTTTGTTACAATGGTTCGCGCGACAATCTCAGGTGTTTCGCAATATACACATTTCATATGCGGGTAGCGAGAATCTCTCCTTATTTGCTCGAAGTGCGAGTGGCGGGAATCGGACCCGCGCCCTATGCTTGGGAAGCACATGTACTGCCACTATACTACACTCGCAAAATTTTGAAGGGATTCTCAAAAATCATACTCGCACAACTCGTTGATTTTTGGAAGAAGCGTGCATTGCCACTGAATTTACTCCGTTAAAAATTCTTTCTCAAGAATTTTGTTCAGGGCCATACCCGCTCCAATTTATTCGTATATTCGTACCGATTCGTCCCGATTCAATTTATTGAATCGTGGATCCTCGATTTCGTAAACGAAATCGGGATATTTCGTATTATCTAAACAAATCAAAAAACTTCGCGACAAGCGAACGTCTGAACACCACCTCCTGCAGTACCTCCTCCTTCTCTTCCACAATCACCACCATGCGCTCACCGGGCTTGGTCACCGGAAATTGTTCACGGATTTCCGCCTCAACTCCCTCAGGGGTATCGAGCCGCGTGATACGCCCCGTAAGCTCCTTTTCGCGGGCTTCAAGCGCGGCAAGTTCCTCCTGTGCGCGGTCAAACTGCCTGCGGCTCTCCCGCTCCTTCTCATACATTCCCCACGTTGCCCTGCCGGCTAGAACCACAAGAATAAGCGCCCCCAGAAGAGATACGCGGGAATATAACACCCGTCTGATAGTTCGTTTTCGTTGAAATTCCTTCATGGAGAAGCTTGTAGCTGTTTAGAGCAGTAGCTTGTTAGAAAAGATGAAAATAAAAGTACTACCTGATATACTATTGCTACATTATATATCTTCGGTACGCTAAAAAGCTAACCAGCTAAGAAGCTACCAGCTAATCAATGCTTTTCAACAAAAAACACAAGAAAGCCGTGGGTATTGTCTGGGGAGTCATCTGCGTGCTCATTATCTTGAGCATGGTATTACTTTACTTTCCAGTATTTAATTAAAGGAAAGTAAAGAACTATTAACCGTTGACCCTTAACTGTTAACAGTCAAAAGTTAATGGTTAATAGTTGGGGGCGGCCTTAGCCGCTCTGCACCATCTTTAAAAAGACCTCCGGAGGAATCCTCACCTTCCCTCCCTCTTTGAGTCGCTTCTTTCCCTCCTTCTGCTGCTGCCAGAGCTTCATTTTGCGTGTTCTGTCCCCGCCGTATAAGTGGCCGGTAACGTCTTTCTGCATGGCTCGCAGGGTGCGCGATGACATGATGCGCCCGAGCGCTACGGCCTGGATTTTGGTAACGAACAATTGTTTGGGCAGGATTTTGTGCAGTTTTTCCACGGCCGCTTCCGCTTCGGTTTCTACACGGCGGCGCGAAACCACCCGCGAAAATGCCGGCACCACCTCCTCTGCGACTAGGAGCTCGAGCTTCACCACATCCGCCTTTCGTAGCTCCTGTATTTCATAGGAGAGTGAGGCAAACCCAGACGAAGCGCTCTTCACGTCATCAAAAAATCCGCGCATCAGCTCCCGCAGAGGCATCTCCAAAATCAGCAGATTCCGGTTCTCTCCGAAATTCTCGGTGGTCTTAAGAAATGCTTCATGCTCATGCAGAAGCGGCATGAGCGGCCCCAGATATTCCGGCGGCGTGATAATGCGCGCCTCCACCCACGGTTCGTACACTTCCGCAATCTCGCCATAGGAAGGAAAGCGTGCCGCGGAATATATAATCTCCCGCCTCGGCGAGGCCAGAGCCCGCTCCGGCGAGGCGTCGGCCCGCTTGCCCGCCCTTGTCTCGCCAAAGCCCTGCGCGGCGGCGGATTTAGTCACCACCTCATAGGTAATAGAGGGGGTGGTTACCACAATGGCGAGATTGAATTCGCGCCGCAAACGCTCGGTAATGATTTCCATATGAAGCATCCCCAAAAATCCGCACCGAAAGCCGCGCCCCAGAAGTCCTGATGCCTCCTCCTCGTGCACAAATGAAGAATCCGAAAGCCGCAGACGGTCAAGCGACTGCCGCAGCAGGTTAAAGTCGTCCTGACTCTCCGGATATACGGACGCCCACACCACCGGAGAGGGCAACTCAAAACCGGGAAGTGCCGGCAGTGCATGCACTGCCGAAGTAATAGTGTCTCCGACCCGCGCGATACCCGGCTCCTTGATGCCGGTTACCAGATATCCGATTTCACCTTCGGAGAGTTTCTCCTTTTGTGTCTGCTCCGGCGTGAATACACCCACATCAATCGGCTTGAACCCCTGCTTTCCGGCAATGAGGGTCAGGGAATCGGCCTTTTTGACTTCCCCGTTCTGCACACGCACAAAGACAATCACTCCGGTATGATTTGAATACTGAAAATCAAACACCATAGCTCTGAAACCCGAATCGCGTGTCTGCGGTTGCAGAGGCGGAGGAACACGCTCCACAATAACCCGCAGTAATTCTGCCACTCCTGCTCCGGTCTTGCCGGACACCTCCAGAATCTCGTTTTCCGGACAGCAAAGCAGAAGCGCAATTTCCTTCTTTGTTTCAGGCACGCGCGCGAGCGGCGAATCAATTTTGTTGACCGCCGGAATAATCACCAGACCCGCATCGCGCGCCATCTGGAGTGTCGTGAGCGTTTGCGCCTGCACGCCCTGTGTCGCGTCCACCAGAAGCACCGCGCCCTCCACGGCCTTCAGCGCGCGGGACACTTCGTAGGCGAAATCTATGTGCCCCGGAGTGTCAATCAGATTCAGAACATAGGACTGTTCTGAATCTGACTTTTGACTATTAACTTTTGACTTTTGACTTTTTTCGTTAACAGTTAACAGTGAAGGGTCAATAGTTTCGTCCGGATGGTAGACCATCCGCACAGGAGTCATCTTAATCGTAATTCCGCGCTCACGCTCAAGCTCCATAGAATCAAGCACCTGTTCGCGCATTTTGCGTTTCTCAATGGTTCCAGTTACCTCCAACAGCCGGTCCGCGAGCGTGGACTTTCCATGGTCAATATGGGCGATAATGCAGAAATTTCTGATGTTTGCAGACATACGAGCCATACTAACAGAAATACCCGCCACAAAAAAGCGCCGAAAATCTTTTAGAAATTAGGTGAATTAGGTGAATTAGAAATTTCTTTAGAAGGTGGTTTCCGTCTGGTCCGGTACAATCTTGGCCTTCCAAATCTTTTGATGCAGTGTGCGCCAAATCTCCCGTATCTCCAGGTTCCCGAGCAGGAACAGAACACAGATTCCCGCGGCTATCCCTCCCATTCCTGAAAACAGCCCTTGCAGGAAGACACCGAGCGTTGTGTGGAGGTTAAACACGCCGTCAAATACATTGAGCAACCCGTACGACGTCGCTCCGATGATGACGGCGCTTGCAAAGCACTGCCAGAACGTGCGCACCACACGCGGTTCAAACGAGGCGAACTGCCTGGTAAACACCGCCCATGACACAATCGCCGCGCCGATAACGCCGAGCGAGTACGAAAGAGGCAGAATCAGCACCGTAGTGCCGGGAAGGTCACTGACGCGAAACAGCGTCTCAATGAAAAACCGGAATATCGGAATGGCTACAAACAACTTTGAAAACAAAAAAGCGAAAAAAATAATGCTTACTGCCGAAAGCGAGCCGACCAGAAACGGCACCTTTGTTTTTCCGGCGGCGTAATAGCCCCTGGTAAACAGAAGAATGATGCTCTGCGCCACGATGGAAAGAGCAAAAAGTGCGAGTGATGCGGCGGTTAATCGCGTATCCCCCCAGTCAAACGCGCCGCTTCCGAGCACGGTGCGCACAATTTGAGCACGAAGCACGACAAAGAGAGCGAGTGCCGGAAGCGACCAGAACAAAATATGCCGGAGCGAGGTGGAGAGCAGGGCAATAAATTTCTCGCGGTTTCCGCCGCTCCAGAGAAGCGAGAGCGTCGGAAAGGCGGCAAGAGAGTAGCTGGCCCCTACGATGGCAAGCGGCATGGACTGCAGATTCCAGGAGAGATGGAACACGGCGATAGAGCCGACTCCAAGGAGCGAGCCCAATGACACAAGCACCAGGACCGCCAGATTCTGCGCCGAGAGTGCAAAGGTGCGCGGAAGTGAGACAAGCGCCACCTCGCGCATATCACGCCAGGATATGGAAAGCGTGAATCGGGGTATGAGGCCGCTCTGCGCAATAACCGGCAGCTGTACCAGCAGATGCAGTACGGCTCCGAGCACCACTCCCCATGCGAGCCCCGCCATCCCAAGACGCGGATACAGATACACCACACCGACGATAATGCCCGCATTGTAGAGCAACGGGGAGAGCGCATAGATGAAAAACCGGCGTTCAAGCTGGGTGATGCTTGCAAACAAATTTGAAATCCCCAGAAAAATGGGCTGAAGCAGCATGATGCGCATGAGCAAGATCGTCATGCTCTGCGCCTCTGCGTCAAATCCGGGAAACAGGAAAAGCGTAAGCTGCGGCGCAACATAGAGCGCACCGAGGGACACCGCGAGAATAAACAGGAAAAAACAGGTAAAGATGTCGTCCAGGAGCCGCCGTGCCGCCTCCTTTCCTTCCGAAATTCTGCGCGAGAGAAAGGGAATGAGCACCGAAAGCGACACCATGGAAGCGCCCCAGATGAAAATAAAATCCGGCACGCGAAATGCGGCATAGTAGATGTCCAGAAGCTCCCCTGCCCCGAACTCTCCGGCAAGCAGGCGGTCGCGCAAAAATCCGAGTAGTTGGGAAAGCAGGGCGAAAAATCCCAAAAGATAAGCGGCCTCATGGAGTCCGCTAATCTCTTGACTTATGTATTGTAGAAAGCGCCGAACCATAGCAGATAGACGGTAGCTTGTTAGCTGATTAGCTTATTAGTAATCCCTAACAAGCTACAACCTAAACAGCTAATAAGCTAGTTACTCTTCTACTTCCTCCGTTACCGGAAGCTTGCCCCGTTTCTCCGGCTTGGCATCAATCGGAGGCGCAGCGTCCGCAAACGGTGCGCGTCCCGCTTTCAAATTCTTGAGAATGAGGTCAACCTCCGCATTATCCGGATTGGTAACCTGCAAATCGGTAAACTGCGCTATAGCTTCGGCGTCCCGTCCGACTTTCTCGTAAGAAAGTCCGAGGAAGTATTTTGCATTGGCATACGCGGGATTGAGGCCCACAGCCCGTTCAAGCGCTTCAATCGCCCCGCGATAATTGCGGTCATTGTAGCGGAGAAGGCCGAGCTGGAAGAATACGGTAGGGTCGTTCGGGGCAAGCACCGATGCGGTTTCAACCGATGAAATAGCGGCCTTGATGTTTCCTTCAAGCGCCTCAATCTGTGAAAGGAAGAAG
>JAUSHG010000071.1 GCA_030648695.1 bacterium
GGTCGCTTCAGGAAGAGTCCGAAACCTTTTCGGGGAAGATCTTGGAGGTAAATCCGGACGGCACCTACTCTTTGCAGACGCCGCTGAAGGTGATTATTTTGCGGCCGGCGACAACAACCACGGTGCGCAAAGGAACGGTCTCACTTCCGTGGAATAAAATCATCAAAGGGGACTCTATTGTACTGGCCGACGGGGTTTACGATTATGTGAACAATACGCTCTCGGCCCAACAGGTGATGGTGTTTCAGTCAAAAACCCCATTTGCCGCCAAGAATTACGAGGGAGTGCTCAAGCAAGTGGAGGGAACAGCGCTTCCCACCGCGCTTATTGTCACGGTAGGCGGAGCTGATTACCGCGTAGAGCTTTCTGCACAGAGTTCGGTGCTTAAAAAGAACAAGACGAAGGCGGAAATCCGGAGATTTATTGTCGGTGACAAAGTCAGATTTTACGGGCCGCTCCGCGAGGAGCCCTTTACCGTCCGCGACGAGCGTATTGTAGACGCAGAGGTAGTGCGCAACCTTAACTTGTAGACACTTTTGACTTTTCATCGTTAACGGTTAACAGTCAAGAGTTTAAAATTCTCGTTTTCTCCTCCGTGGAGGAGCTGTTTCATGGGGCGTTTTCTGTGTTACATGGGGAGGACTCTTGTCGCCCCCTTTTTTCTATGACCTGCTCTCTTATCCCCACGTTTTTTACAGATTTTGAAAAAAGCTCCCGTGCTACAATGGGCAATACGAGACAATTTTAACCATTAACTTTTGACTGTTAACAGTTAAGAGTCAGAAGTTAATAGTTGTGTGAACTATGGAAATATTTATCACCAAACGAGACGGTACGCGGGAGCCCTTCAATGCGGACCGCATCAACCGCTCTATTGAACGCGCCTGCCGAGGGCTCTCTGACCCTATTTCTATGGTGACCCAGATTGCCACGGAGACGCGGCTTACACTCTATGACGGCATTACGACCGAAGAGATGGACCAGGCGACCATCAATGCCTCCATCCAGAACGTCAAAGAAGATATTGAATACGACAAAGTAGCCACGCGCCTGCTTCTCAAAACCGTGTACCGCCGCGTAGTCGGGGAGTTTGAGAACAGCTCTGACCAGCTCCAAGATATGCACCGTGCCGCCTTCATTCGCTACATTGAGAGCGGTGTTGCCGAGGGTTTGCTTGATGCGCGCATGAAGGAGAAATTTGACCTGACGGTGTTAAGCTTGGCCCTTGATATTGAGCGTGATGAGCTGTTCCAGTACGCCGGACTTTCTTCGCTCCTCAACCGCTATGCGGTGAAGGACGGAGCGGGCATGCCGCGCGAGACACCGCAGTTTTTCTTCATGCGCATCGCCATGGGCCTTTCCTATAACGAGAGTAAGCCGACCGAGTGGGCGAAAAAATTCTACGACAAGATGTCGCGGCTGGAATACATTGCCGGCGGCTCCACCAACATTCATGCAGGCACCCCCCGTCCCGCGCTTTCCAACTGTTTTCTTCTGGAAGTGCATGATGACATAGAGCATATTGCCAAGTCCGTGGCGGATGTCATCAAGCTCTCCAAGGCCTCCGGCGGCATTGGCGCTTCTATCACGAAATTGCGTGCCGCAGGCAGTCCGCTTTCTTCCAATAATACGACAAGTAGCGGCCCGACTCCGTTTGCGAAAATTATTGACACCGCGATTCGCGCGGTCCAGCGAGGCGGCAAGAAAAAGGGAGCGCTCTGTTTCTATATGGAGAACTGGCATCTGGATTTTCCGGAATTTCTGGACTGGAAGCACAATGCCGGAGACGATTATCTGCGCATGCGCACCGCAAACACGGCGGTGTTTCTCTCGGATGAATTCATGCGCCGGGTACTCACGGGCGGGGACTGGTATTTGTTTGACCCCAAGGAAACGCCGGATTTAAACGAGCTCTACGGCCGCGCGTTTGCCGCGCGCTACCACGAGTACTGCCGGAAGGCCGAGGAGGGGAAACTGCGCATTTTCAAAAAAGTGCCCGCACGCGAGCAGTTCCGCCAGATTTTGGTGTCGCTCCAGACGACCTCGCACCCGTGGCTCACGTGGAAAGACCCGATTAACCTGCGCGCCTTAAACAACAATACCGGCACGATTCACATGAGTAACCTCTGCACCGAAATCTGCCTTCCGCAGGACAAGCAGAATATCGCGGTCTGCAATTTGGCATCCATCAATCTCGCGGCGCACGTGCACAACAAGGAAATAAACTGGGTGCGGCTTGAAGGAAGCGTGCGTTTTGCCGTCCGCCAGCTTGATAACCTCATTGATATCAATGTGCTTCCGGTTCCCGAGGCGGTGCGGTCCGATAAGGAGAACCGCGCCATCGGCCTCGGGGTCATGGGCTTTACCGATACGTTGGAAAAACTCGGCATGGCCTACAGCACCGAGCACTCCGCAGATTTTGCGGACCGGATTTTTGAATTCATTAGCTACATGGCGATAGATGAAAGCGCGAATTTGGCGGAGGAGCGCGGTGCGTACGCGCACTTCCACGGCTCGCGCTGGTCGGAGGGAATGGTTCCCTGCGACACACTGCTCACGCTTGAACAGGACCGCGAGATGCCGCTTTCCGTTGCCAAAGAAAGTCGGCATCGCGGCCTCAATTGGGATTTGCTTCGCGAGAAGGTGAAGCGCGGCATACGGAATGCCACTCTTATGGCGGTAGCGCCGAATGCAAACATCGGATTGGTCGCGGGCACCACACCGGGGATTGACCCGCGGTTTGCGCAGATGTTTTCGCGCAACAAAATTTCCGGAAAGTATCTGGATATCAATCACAACCTGGTGCTTGATTTGAAAAATATGGGGCTGTGGGAGAAAGTGAAGGAGCGCATTATTGAAATGCAGGGCGATATTTCCGATATTCCCGAAATTCCGGAGCACATCAAAAATATTTACAAAACATCATTTATGACTTCGCCATACGCGTTTATTGAAGTTGCGGCGCGCGCACAGAAGTGGGTAGACCAGGCGCTCTCGCGCAATATGTATCTTGAAACGCGGGATATTGACGAAACCATGAAGATTTACACGACCGCATGGGAGAAGGGGGTCAAGACCACGTACTATCTCCACATGAAGCCGAGGCACACGGCGGAGCAAAGCACGGTGCGGGTAAATAAGTCGGAAAAAATGGGCAGAAAAGGTTTTGCCGCGATTGCACGGCAGGAGGCGCCGGCTGTGTTTGGCGGCATTTCCACACTTCAGCCGCCGCTAATCCCCCTTACTAAAGGGGGTCAGGGGGTTGTTGTTACGAAAGGGGGCGAGGGGGTTGTTCCGGTTGCGCTACAGGGTCAGGGGGTTGTTTCAGAGATGAACATGTCAGCTCCGGCCCCCACATTTTCTTTTTCTGCCTCCCCTCCTTTCCAAGGAGGGGATAGAGGGGTGGTGGGAGCAGCAGAACAAACGTCTTCCGTTTTACCGTCAGCCGCTTCGGTGTCAATGGGAGCAAGCGCTCCCACGTCAGGTGGATTTGCTTCCGTGTCACACAAGCCGCAACTTACCGTAGATGAGATTTTGGCGATGGGTGCGCAGGCAGGCCCCGAAGACCCGCAGGATGGACTTATCTGTGATTCGTGCCAATAAAAAGAGGTTAAGGTTATGATGCCGGAATGGGTTAGGTCTTGGGGTTAAGACATCTTGACCCTAACCTTTAAACCAATCTGGTTTCCTAACCCTAACCATTCGGCTTGCTTCATCTTTTTATTTCAATTATTATTACCGAACTATGGCTCTCATCGGCAAAGCAGAACCCAGTGACATGAATCTCCACCCCATACGCTACCAGTGGGCGTATGATTTGTATCAGCAGGCGGTGCGCAACACGTGGTTTCCGCACGAAATCGCGCTCAAAGAGGATTTGGAGGACTGGAAAAAGATGACCAATGATGAGCGTCATGCGGTCATGTTTCTCATGGCCTTTTTCAATCCGGCGGAATTAATCGTGAACCGCTCCATCGCACTCGGCATGTATCCGTATCTCAAGGCGCCGGAAGCACACCTCTATCTTGCCAAGCAAATGTGGGAGGAAGCGAACCACTGCGTTGCCTTTGAGTATGTACTGCAGACCTTTCCGCTTGACCGCGAGAAGGTGTTCACTATTCATTTGGAAATGCCGTCCATGAAGGCAAAAGAGGAGTACATTTTGAAATACTTGCGCCGCATGACGGAAATGATTCTGCCGATTGAAACGGTTGAAGGCAAAAAGGACTTCATTCGCAATCTCGTGGCCACGAACATTGTGATGGAAGGTATCTGGTTTTATTCGGGATTTATGGTCGCCCTTTCGTTTCGCCAGCGCAATCAACTGCGGAACTTTGGCAGTATGATTAACTGGGTGATTCGCGACGAATCATTGCATTTGAAATTCGGCATCAATCTGGTGCACACGGCGCTTGAGGAAAATCCGGAACTGCTCACACCGGAATTTGCCAATGAAATCCGCGACATTGTTGTGGAAGGAGTGGACTTGGAAACCGCCTACAACAAGGATTTGTTCCCGCGCGGGATTCTCGGACTCAATGCCGACTATGTGAATCAATATGTGCAATACGTCACCGACAGGCGGCTTGAAGAACTGGGGTTGCCCAAGCACTACAATGTGAAAAATCCGGCCAAATGGATGAGCACGGCAACGGATGTCTTTGAACTCGTGAACTTCTTTGAGGCGCAGAACACTTCTTACGAAGTGGACGGCCATGCCAGCACTGCTACAAAGACAGTGCCGGTTGAAGCCGTAAAAGAACCCGCAGAGTAATTGACAGGATTATTCCTGTCATCCCTGCGAAAGCAGGGACCCAGTCAAACGGCTAAACGGCTAAACGCGCGTTTAGCCGTTCAAAGACCCTGTGTATAAGGGTTTTTTGAGTTGACAAAATTGGTCTATAAGCCCAGTATGGCCGCAGGCAATGACGCCTTGAGAAAGGAAAACGGAATGAACATTCGAGACAAAATGGCGGAACACAATATCAAGTTGTTGCGCAATAATCCATATCCCGGTCGGGGACTCATCTTAGGCAGAATCGGAAATGACTTCCTCGTTCAGGTCTACTGGATAATGGGTCGGAGCGAAAACAGTCGCAATCGCGTGTTTACCCGCGATGAAAATGGCCGAGTTTTTACTGAAGCCGCAGACTCAACCAAAGTAAAGGACCCCTCGCTTATCCTTTACAATGTCATGAAAGAAAAGCGTGGAGTGTTTGTGGCGAGTAACGGCCATCAAACTGATGCTTTTTCAGAATCGCTGGGGGCTATGAGCATCGAGGGAGAGCTTGCGTCCTACACGTACGAACCGGATGCCCCGAATTTTACTCCGCGAATAACCGGCGTATGGCATCTTTCTTCGAGAGTCGCTAACATCTCTATCTTGCGGAAATCCATCTGGGGCGAGGCCTGCGACCGGTGTCATTATCGTTACGACCACATCGAACCCGGATTCGGATTCGGGATAACGACGTATAGCGGAGAGGGCGACCCGTTACCTTCTTTCCTGGGTGATCCGATTCTGTTCCCGCTTACTCCCGGCATCTGCGAGCTCACTGATATGTATTGGAATGCGCTCA
>JAUSHG010000077.1 GCA_030648695.1 bacterium
CTTTAAAGTAAGAAAGAATTCGAGAATAGCTATTTTTTACGCAACTTGCGGGGAGATTGGGACTCGGCGCTTGGTTCTGCACCGTTGATGATATCCGTGAGCAAATAATGAAGCGGATATTGTTTACGCATCCATGCCCGACTCAAGGGAACCGTTGCTTCATAACGTTCCTCCAGTACCCGCTCTCTTCTCGCAATTTCCTTCTCTAATTTCGGCAAACTCCCTGCATAACCCCCGAAACCGCCCTGAAGCCAGCGATGCACCGACGCAATAGTTGCAGCACTCGTGCCCAGCTTCTTTTGAATCTGGTCATATCCAATATCCTGCAGAAGCATCTTTGCAATAGCTATTCGTCGTGCCAACATTATTGCTTCCGTTTCACTCAATAAATCTTTAAAGAAGTTCTTGACCTCGGCACGAGTTTCTAAAAGTGCAATCATAGTCCAGAACTCATCAAGGAGTTCCTTACGCACCCGCGGATTTAATCTGTCCGGCATTTTTCTAGACATTGTGATTTTCTTTCTTACTTTAAAGTAAGAAAGAATTTATAATAAGTATAATACAAAATAACTACATTGAAATAGTGGCGTGTGGATATCGCATTGACTACTGTATCTGGTAGATAACGTCTTTGCGTTCTACCACCACCTTCCAGCCGTTGCGCTTGGCGTGAGCATATAATTTTGCGTTCGGATTAAAACAAATCGGCTTCTCCACCATCTCAAGAAACGGAATATCACTCTCCGTATCCCCTACTCCGACCGAGCCCTTGAGCGAGAGTCCTTCTTTCCCGACCACGCGCTCCAGAATGCGTGCTTTGTTTAAAATCAAATGCTCGTCGGCTATTGCTCCGGTGAATCTTTCAGTCGGTCCGATTTCATAAAACATGCCGTAGACCTTGTTGAACCCGAGACGCTTGCAGAATTCATCCACGATTCCTTTTGGCGAGTGGGAAATCGCAAGTAAAAAATAATCTTTTTTCTTGAGGTCTTTCACCAAATCACGCGTGAACCGATACACACGGTCGCGCAGTTCCCCCACCACAATTTTCTCCACGCGGTGAAAGTCCGTATACGAAACCCCTTTGATGTAATCGCGCAGGAGCCGTACCGCCTCCATGACATAGGCATCATAGTCGCCCTTGCGATTCTGCCACGCGATTTTGCGGCGCGCCAAATTGGCAGCTGCCGATTTGGGAATCACACCTTCCTCCACAAGCACATGAATAAGCTCCAGGTGCAGAGAGGAGCGGAAAATCGTGCCGTCTACGTCAAAAATAGCGACCTTACGCATACTAGAATGTTATCACAGCGAATACGAAGTATGTAACTTATCTAACTTCTCGGCTACTCAAATAGATAACTATTAACCATTGACTGTTAACCGTTAAAAGTTAAGAGTCAAGAGTCCGAAATTGTCTCGCCTAAAGCGAGACAATTTCCTCCCACGGGAGCCCTTTTTTGCCGAAGTGGCCGTAAGCCGCGGTCTGCTGAAAGCCGCCGTTTTGTGGCGGAGTACGCAGATTCAGACATTCAATAATCGCGAGCGGCCGGAAATCAAAATGCTTTTTTACAAGCGAGGCCAAACTCCTTCCCTTTTCATCAATCGCGTGCACCATGAGCGGGTCCACATGTCCGATGGCATACGCGACAGACACGATGCATTCCTTGGCATACCCGTTGGCCACCAGATTTTTCGCCACAAACCGGCACATATACGCCGCCGAACGGTCTACCTTGGTGAGGTCTTTTCCTGAAAACGCGCCGCCTCCGTGGCAGATAAGACCGCCGTAGGTATCTACCATAATTTTGCGTCCCGTAAGTCCCGCATCCGCCTCAAACCCGCCTTGCACGAACATCCCCGTAGGATTAACGAGCACCTCAATATGTTTGAGAGACCCCACCACGGGCTTGATGATTTTCTCCGTGACCGCTTTCTTTATTTCATCCTGCCCCACGGATTTTTTGTGCTGGGTGGATACGAGCACCGCAACAATCTCTCCGTCTTTATAGGTAATCTGGGTCTTGCCGTCGGGCAGAAGCCACTTGATTTCTTTCGTACGCCGCGCCTCTTCCAAACGCTTGGCGAGCTTGTGCACGAGCACCACACCTCGGGGCAGATATTCCGGCGTTTCTGCTGTGGCAAATCCGTACATGATGCCCTGGTCGCCCGCCCCGCCGGTGTTTACTCCCTGCGCAATATCGGGTGACTGCTGTACCACGAATACCTGAATATCAAGGGGTTTGGTATACCCGATATTCCGGTACACTCCCGCCGCAATCTTTTTGTAATCCACTTTCGCATTCGTGGTTACTTCGCCACCGATAACCAGATGCCCGTGGCTTCCGAACGTCTCCGCCGCAACGCGGCTCATGGGGTCCTGACGGAGACACTCGTCCAAAATGGCATCCGAAATCTGGTCACAGACCTTATCGGGATGTCCCGACGTGACGCTCTCCACCGTATACGTTTTCCGGTCGTGTATGTGCATGATAGAAAATTTTCAATTTCCAATTATCAATTTTCAATCAATACATTAATTGAAAACCAATTCGGGGATTTTGAAAATTGTAAATTGATAATTGATAATTAAAAAATCTTTCCCACAAAGAAAGATTTTTAAAGGTTATCTTCCCCTTGTGGGACTAGAGGGAGCACCTTGTTCTCACAAAACAGGTTGCCGGGAAGTCATTGAGCTAGTTCTCTACTTCCACTCTTGATATGCGTTATTCAGTTGTGAAAAGAGTATATGACAGGGCAAAAAATAATGCAACGGCAACCCTGTGGAAGCCGTTGCTAGTGCCTGCGCCTCAGCCGAACATGGCGCCTGCACCATATGTCCCTTCCCTGTCCGTCAAACACATATTCCATGGCCGCTATCAGCACCGAAAACGAGATTGAATCAGTTCGAATCCAAAATCGTCCCTGAAATGTCAGGCGGATGACTCCGTTTGACACCAAGTATCGGCGCAGGGCAATCATACACTGCGGGGAAAGAGGCACTGTTTCGCTTGGATACTCCGGCACGAACTGAAGAATGAACGGGGCGCGGCATTCCCATACGAGCACTGTATTCACAAAGCGCATGGGAAACTGCGCGGCCAACAGGTCACTGTATTCCATAGATACTTCCTTTCTGCGTTAAGTATACGCTTCGCACATTATCCCGCCTGCCGCCAACTGCGCAGAATCTTTTCGGTGGACACCGCCCCTCTGCGGAGGATGCGTAGTCCATTGACCAGAGATACTATCGTGGATGGTTCCTGCGATGCACTTCGTCCGCTGTACCCGTCTACCTTGTTGCCAAAATAAGCTCGTGCTTGTGGGGCCGTTTTGGCAGGAGGGAGACCTTCGGGATTGGCGGAGGGCGCAAGCAAAGGACCGGTCTTTTTGAGCAGTGCGCACAGCAAAGCAGAGCGGGGTACGCGAAAAGCGAGCGTATGCGTGCCGCGATGCAGATATGCCCACTTCTTTTCCGCCGGAAATACGATACTCACCTTGCCCGGCCAGACCGATTTCAAAAATCGCCGTTCACGCTCTGTCGGATGCACGCCAAAACTGCCGAGCTGTGCAGAATCCCGAATCAAAATGATACACGGCTTTTTCGGCATGCGCTGGCGAAGACGGTACAGGCGCGCGACTGCCTTTTTGTCGCGCGCTTGAGCCACCACACCCAAGATTGTATCTGTAGGTATGACAGCCAGACCGCCGTTTTTGAGTACGGTTGCTACTTTTTTGACTGCCATGTACGGCAATTCACCTAATTACCTAATTTACCTAATTTCTAATTGACATCTTATGTCATCCCCGCGAAAGCGGGGAACCAGATTTTCTGGATTCCTGCCTGCTTGCCCGCGCAAATTTGTCAAAAGCAAATTTGTTCGGGCAAGGAATGACACAAGCGTTATTGCGTTTGGATTTCAAACTCAAGTACCGGAGCGCCCGAATCCTCCACCGTAAAAGAATCCATCACTCCCTCCACCAGAACATCCTCGCGATAGTTGAAAGCAGGTGTACCCATATCACGATAGAGCACTATCGCATACGTCCCACCGGCCTCTGTACCCCGCAAAAGCTGAACCTTTACCCCCTTCTGCTCTCCGGCGGTCACCTTTTGCACACCCAGGATATTTCCAAGTCCGCCGTCCGTCTGCTCGCGCACCGCAACCCATACGGTCTCATCAGAAACCACCCGTTCAACCGAAACAGAAGTACCCGCTCCCTGGTCCATGGCCGCTACTGTCTTGCCGCTTAGGAGGGGATCTCCCGCAGCTGCGGCCGTATCAGTACTCAAAACGACCGTACTCTTCCCGTCCGCTTCCTCGGTCACTACTTGTGCCACTTCCTCTTCTGCGAGCGAGCCGCCCCGGTAGCTCTGCCAAAACGCACCGCCTGCAAAACCAATAATTAAGCCAATGACGAGCACGGTTACCATTTTTCCTGTACCTCCTTTTGCTTGGGGCTCCATATTTTTAGCATTAATGAGTAAGGTTCACTGTTTGTAACAAAATTGCGCCCAAATGAAAATATTGACCTGTGACAGTAAAGTGTCGTACTGTTACTTCATGCTCTACCGAACCCGCTTCAAAAAGGAGATCGTCTGTGAATTCCTCCCGCCTTCGCACAACCTGCTACGGCGGGCAAGCCCGACTGGGCCGAACCGGCTACGACGGGCAAGGCCTCCTGCACGACCTTCATCAAAGGTGATTATTTTCTGTGCTGGGATGCCCGGAGTTCCCAAACACAAGGAAGCGATGCAGTTTTGGTCTGCCCGCGGTTTTTGGACCTTTTTTCCGCGCTACCGCGGTACATGGGAGAGTGACGGCGAGTTTCTCAAACATTCTCCTGAAAAAGATGTTCTGGATATTATTGATGCACTCCCAAAGGGTTTCTCTGACCTGTGGAGCGAAAAAGAGTTTAAAATTACCAGTCCGAAGATATTCATTATCGGCGGAAGTTTTGGCGGCCCGGCGGCGATTCTCGCCTCCCGCGACAAGCGCGTGATAAAAGCCGTGGGGATTTCTCCGGTCATTGACTGGCGCGCGGACGCACCGGACGAACCAATGGATAAACTGGGACGCCATATACCCAAGGCCTTTGGGCAAACGTACCGGTTTTCTCCCAAAAACTGGGCGCGCCTTTCGCGTGGAGAGTTCTATAATCCGATTGATGAAATGGGCACGATTGACGGAAGCAAACTGCTCCTCTTTCACGCAAAGGACGACCGCGTCGTTCCTTTTGGCCCGACCAAGAAATTTGTAAAGCAGACCGGCGCGAATCTCATCACCTTCCCCCGCGGAGGACACTTCGGTTCATCCGATTCTCTGCTTGCAAAGTTCTCAAAACCGATTCAGGCATTTTTCTCAAAAAAATAGGCCCTTCTCCTAGAGAAGGGCTTTTCGCGTTCCATTGAAAGAAACGGGTGGCGTGTCCGAAATTTTAACTCGGGGGTCCGTATGCTCGTGGCACGAATGATACCGGTAGCCGCTTATTCCTGACGGTTGAGCTGGTCCTTCCCATAAGATCACATACACCGTTCTGTTACACGAAACCTGCTTGTAATCCAAAATGGTGCCCGTGCCACCTTTGGGCACTGCGCTTAACAAACTGGCAAACGGAAACACTTCAGGGTCCTTTTCCGTGGAGAATCTGTTAGGAAGATTCCTCAAAAAAGGGATTTCCTGATCGGTTGTAACTCGCGTACCTTTTGGAAGATTTTGCGAAAAGAGCATGGGGGGCCTTTCGTTTGCCCACAGCATAGCAAAGGCACCCAATTTGCCAAAGGGGACAACTATAGAACAACAGCATCTTCCACTCTAAAGTCGCCGATTTGCGTCCGGCGAAGGCCGGAAAGTGTTGCCGGAACACCCAAACGGCGGCCAAGCTCTTCTGCAAGCGAACGGATGTAGGTGCCGCTTGCAACGGAGAAGCGGATGCGCAGGATTAATTTGTCATCCCCGCGAATGCGGGGATCCAGTTCTGGATTCCCGTTTTCACGGGAATGACAGACGGAAATAAACGCTGCGGACTTTATTTCCATTGTTTTTACGGGCGGCACTACGCGTTCTCCCCGTCGCGCTTTTTTGTACAGCGCTTCCCCTCCTTGTTTTATTGCGGAGTACGCCGGAACTTTCAACTCCAACTTCCCCACCATCTCTTTCAGTGTCCGCTCAACTTCTTCCTTTGATATGTTGTTAATTTGAGTATTGTTTGGAAATTGGACATTGGAAATTGGTAATTCTCGGCCTTCGATATCTCCCGTATCAGTATGAAGGCCGAGTAGTATTTCCGCCTCATACACTTTCGGCAGTTTCAAAAACTCATGCAGTTTTTTGGTGTCCTCCTCGGTAGCCACAATGAGCAACCCCGTCGCCATGGGGTCTAGCGTGCCTGCATGTCCGATTTTCACTCTGCGTGAAAATCGCCCTGAGGACGTTCGGCTGAGCTCAGTCGAAGCCCGTGTCGAAGGGCTACTACTAAACGTCTTTCTCCGCAGTATTCGGATGCAGTCAAAGGAAGTAATTCCCTTTGGTTTATCAACAAGCAATATCATATAGAAAAAGCACAAAGCACAAGAACCCAGTACCCAAAGGAGAACCAAAATGTCCGACGGAAAAAGACACAAAGCACAAGAACCCAAAAAGCCAAACAAAATAGGTGCTCTTCGTTTGTGTTTTGAGGAGTTTACTCCGTTTTAGCTTTGGTACTATCCCTTACCGTACGAAACGCTCTCCATGCACGCTTGAGGTCGCGCATGCCAAGAAATCCCACAACCCCCAGAAGCAGGAGCAATAATTTGGTCTCAAGTTCGGTCTCGGAAAACGCGGTAAGAGAATAATTGGAAATGCCGGCACCTCCGCTTGCCAATGAAAAATTTGCAATCACATCCTTAAAAGATACAAAAAGTGTTGCGACAAACGCGGCAATCACAATCACCACACAATCAAAAGCAAGGGGTGCCGTGTTACGGAGAAGAAACAGCATATAAATACGCCGCATTATCCGTTGTTTAAGGGATTTCTTACCGTTGGGGTCAAAATTTGTACCGTTATACAGTTCCATTATTAATGTTCTACTTTTAAAATTATTCTAATTATCTCAATTGCTCTAATTATTCTAATCAAATCCCAATTCTGAAATGCCTAATCCCGACAGTTTTCGGTTTTGGGTATTGGAGTTTGTGTATTCATTAGGTTAATTAGGTCAATTAGAATAATTGGGTTAATTTCTACATGCTTCTGGGGTCATGCGCCCTCCGCTTGGCTATCAGTTTTCGCAAATCCGCTTTTGCCCGATGTACCCGCGCCCGCACTGCTCCTTCGGATATGCCGACAATTTTGGCAACCTCGGCGTGCGGCTTGCCCTCAATAAAATGAAGCCGCATGACACTCGCGAGATTCTCCGGCAACTTCTCCAAAAACGCAGATACCTCGTCCGTATTGAGCGCCTGTTCCGCCTGTTCCGCAACTCCTTTATCGCCTATGAGCTCCTGTATTTCAGGGTCAAGGTCGGCAAGAAACACGCCTTCATTCTTCAGTTTCTTGTACGCGGTAAAGCAGGTGTTGACGAGAATACGGTAGCCCCATGATTTGAATCCGGCTCCGGGTTGAGGCGTGAACCGATGGGCGTTGCGGTATATCTTTACAAATGCATCCTGCACTGCGTCTTCGGCCGCCTCGCGATTATGCAAAATACTTTCTGCTTTGCGCAAAAACGCGGCTTCGTACCGGTCCAAAAGTACCGTAAACAGATGCGGCTTACGCAGTGACTTGGCAAGCACATCTTCATCAGACACGCCTGCAACCATATCACGCACCTCCTTGTTGTTGTCATCAAGCAACATAACAGAAGAGTGTTTCCACTCAGTACTGTTAATCCTAACGACTTTCCTGTTAATTGCAACACGAAAAAAGTCCCTGACGTTACAGAAAAACAGCCCCCCGTGTAACACGGGGGGCTGTTTTTTGCATAACTAGAAGCTTCGTGACTGATAGTCACCGCCTCCGCGGTCACCGCCTCCGCGGTCAAACCGGCGGGGGGGCCTCTCCGTCATCGGGCGTGCCTCGTTTACACGAAGGCTTCGTCCTTCCAATTCTTTGCCGTTCCACATTTCGATGGCCTTGGCGGCATCCGCCTCTTCCATCTCCACGAAACCGAAACCGCGTGAGCGGCCGCTCATCTTGTCAGAGAGCACGGATGCAGACACAACCGTTCCGGCCTGGGCAAAGGCATCGCGCAATCCGTCACTCGTCGTCGTGTAAGCGAGATTGCCGACATATAATTTTGTTGCCATATTGAGAAAAATGCTATTGCTAACTTGTAACCCATACAGGTTACCTCATCGTCCGACCTCGCCCTTCGTAGCTTTATGCGAAGAAGGGCCTCCTTCCCAACACGGCTCTACAAAAAGAGAAACCACTTGAGAAAACGACTCTGCAAAAATATCATACCGCTCTGAAAAATGCAACGGCTCCGAGGGGCACCCTTGCGCGGCGCAAGGGTGCCCCTCGTTCCCATTGTGGAAAAACGAGAAATTGCTAAAATACCTCCATGTCTACCGAAAAAAAAGCACTCTCCTCTGAACCGTACAAGGGGGTACGGGATTTTTATCCGGAGGATATGGCGGTGCAGAACCACATCTATTCGGTGTGGCGCTCCGTTGCCGAGAAGGCGGGATATCAGGAATACAGCGCCTCCCTGCTTGAGCCCGCAGAGCTCTACCGTTCCAAAGGAAGCGAAGAAATCGTCAACGAGCAGATGTTCACGTTTACGGACCGCGGCGACCGCGAGGTGGCTCTGCGTCCGGAAATGACCCCCACTCTTGCACGAATGGTGGCGGCACAGCGCAAATCCCTTAAGTTCCCTCTCCGTTGGTACTCAATCCCCAATCTCTTTAGATATGAACGTCCCCAGCGTGGCCGCAAACGCGAGCACTGGCAGTTGAACTGCGATTTGCTCGGCATTGCGGACGTTTCCGCCGAGGTGGAAATCATTAAGTTGGCCTCTGATGTAATGAAAGCGTTTGGGGCAAAGGGCGGCGACTTTGTAATAAAAATCAACAACCGAGCCGCAATGGAGGCGTCCCTTCTTGCCGAAGGCATTTCAAAGGAAAACATCCGCGACATGTTTCGACAGTGGGATAAGGGAGGTGTGCCCGAAGACAAGAGAGCAACGGGTTTTGCTGCGACCAATGCCCTGCTTAAAGCATTGAAGGAAAATGGGGTGGAAAACGCAGAATTTGACGCGAGTATTGTACGCGGCTTTGACTACTACACCGGTATGGTGTTTGAGGTGTTTGACACGCATGAGGAAAATCGTCGCTCGCTCTTCGGCGGAGGACGGTACGATAACCTACTTGATATGTTTGGCGTAGAGCCGGTGCCCGCGGTCGGCTTCGGGATGGGAGATGTCACCATCAGGGACTTTCTAGAAACCCATGGGCTACCACTAAAGTAATTTCGAATACCAAATATCTAATATCTACAAATACCGAATTTTGAATATTCAATATCTCAACTCTTTCGAGATTCGAAATTTGATATTAGAGATTCAATTTTTCACAATAATATTCAAATGAGAAAAATTGTATTTGATATAGAAACCAGCAACTTCTTTCACGACACCGGCTCGTCAGATCCGGCTTCTCT